>QMSU01000024.1 GCA_003650975.1 Thermoplasmata archaeon | reverse complement strand
GAGCATGTCATGAAATTTTTCACAAAAGAGGCGCATCCATGTGACGGCATGCCCGCACTGGCCCGGCATTTCAGAGGGAGGGTGGATGCGGTCATTGCACCAGATAAAGGTGCTCTTTCAATGGCGGAGAGGGCAGCCGAAATAATCGGATGCTCCTCCAACTATTTTGAGAAAACGAGAATAAGCGGGGAGGAGGTGAGAATGGAGGTGAAGGACATGGATGTGGCGGGGAAACGGCTGCTCATCATCGACGACATCATTTCCACGGGAGGCACCATGGCAAAGGCGGTGGAATTGCTGAAAAAACAGGGTGCAGAGGCGATATATGCGGCATGCATACACGGCCTCTTCGTGGGGAATGCGGACGAACGAATCCTTGCGACGGGCTGCACCGAACTTGTGGCCACTGACACCATTGAGACAGCATACAGCAAGGTGAGTGTGGCAGAGGAGATCGCCGCACTTCTGCAGTAGGTTATAAATCCTGCCGGTTGAGAATCACATGGGCGAGCAATAGTGAACCCACAATCCACGCAAGGAGGATGAGGAGCATGAGCGGGGTGGTGTAGAAGGAGGGCATCCGTATTACATTGGTCTGTACGGGCGTGACATTGAGCGATACGAGCACGGAGAATGCTGAGATGGGGTTGATGATTGAAGCGGCGTAGTACCAGGTGGGTCCCACCCAGTCGGGGTCTGTGAACACTTCAAAGCCGTATCGGGCAATGATAATACCCGAAAGAATGATGCCCCATATCATGGAAAAAAGGAACCAGAGCATGATTGCCCCGCCAAGCGAGGTGGAGCGTTTTTTGAAGATCGAAGAAAAGAGGAGGGCCACCGCAATGAACACCAGACCGAGCAGAATGGAAGAAAGGATAAATACCAGATAGTCCCCCCACTGCACACCGGTGACATTGAGTGCAATCACCCCGCCGGCAACCCCAAAGCCGATGCTTTCTGCCACCGCCAGCACCGCACCGAGCCCCAGAAACTTGCCAATGAGCACCTCCAGCCGTGTAACCGGATATGAAAGCATGAGCATCAACGAACCCCGTTCCCGTTCCCCGGAAATGGCGGCATACCCGAGCATGAGGGCAATGATGGGGACAAGGAGCTGCACAAGGGACATCATCCCGCCTATGGTGGCTTCCAGATCCTGCCATCCACTGCTTCTCAGTGAGCCAAAATAAGAGATGACAAGGGTGAGTATCATGAAAATTGAGGACACGGCGATAATCCATTTGTTGCGCCAGTTGTCCATAAATTCCTTTTTTGCCACGGTAAGTATCTCATACATGGTCCTTCACCACCTTGATGAAAATCTCCTCCAGCGATGGTTCCACCGTTTTGAAATCAACCACGGTGCCGCCTGCCTCCTCAAGGGTTTTTATTATTGAAAGTTTGGCATTTGGCGGGCATATGGCCTCGATCACGTTGCCCTCCACGGTGACATCCCTCACCCCATCCAGCGCACTCACCTGCTGCACCATCTCGTCGGAAACATGTTCCAGTTCAATCCGGAGTTTTGGCTGCACATCAAGTTTTTTACTCAAATTCTCCACCGTATCAATGGCGACAATACTTCCCTTGTTCAATATGGCGACACGATGGCTCAGCTCCTGCACCTCTGAAAGGATGTGGGACGAGAGAAGAATGGTATTCCCCTGCTCACTCAATTCCCTGATTTTTGTTCTCACCTCGAATGCTCCAAGGGCATCAAGGCCGGTGGTGGGTTCGTCAAGGATGAGCAGCTCCGGTGTACCGAGCAGGCTCTGGGCCAGCCCAAGGCGCTGCACCATGCCCTTTGAAAACCCTCCCACCTTTCTGTTTGCATCTCTCTCCAGATTCACTTCTTTCAGTAAGGCAGGCAAATCGGCATCGTGAATGCCCTTGAGTTCTGCATAAAACTGCAGTGTTTGCAGTGCCGTTAGGTTGTCATAGAATGCCACCTTCTCAGGGAGATATCCTATCATTTTTTTGATGCGTTTTTCATTTTCTCTCGCATTCATACCATCTATAAAGATATCGCCTTCATACTGGATCAGGCCGAGTATCGCCTTGATGGTGGTGGTCTTCCCCGCGCCATTTGGCCCGAGAAGTGCAAATACCTCTCCTCTTTTCACCTCGAATGAAATGCCATCCACCGCAGTGACCGTGCCGTATTCCTTCCGCAGGTTTTTGATGGAAATCATCGGATGAAAATGAACTGTGGGTATATAAATTGTTGTGAAATATCAACGCCCACAAAGGTACGAGTTATTTATTGCTTTTATGTACAGGTGACGAGAATGTTTCATGTGGCATAAATGATTGCCAGCATCATGTCCATGAAATAAGAGATATTCATTTTCATATTTATATACGAGAAGCTTATGAGAGGGCGGTGTAATGGCTACTTCTATGAATTATCGTAAGAAAAGGGGCATGTGCGTGTATTGCCAAATATTCTTTTTTCGTTTCACTTCGCACCATTGAACATTGCCGTATCAGATAGTGAAAAACAAGTACGAGAAAAATGAAGATTTCATTTTTCACTTCTGCAAAAGTGCTATATATCCCAGAAGCGACGTGTGCGTGCATAGGTGACCTCCGCCCTGAGGATTTCCTTTAACAATTCGTCGCCATCCTTCTGCGTGGCAAGAATGCGAGAGGCGGTATCCGGACCAATGCCATACCCCGCCAGCACCATGAGCGCCTTCTTTCCATGGGAGGCCACCAGTGAGGCGGTTTTCATCATTCGGGTATCATCATTCCGGATGTTTCCCTTAGAGACAGCAAGCATTTTTGATGCGCATTTGGGGCATGATGTTACCGCACGGTATACCCGCGTGTGCATCCGGTGGCCGCAGTTCATGCACACGAGCACCATCCTCGTTTCCCCCAGCCGCTTTTCCAGTGCTCTCAATGTGGTTGCATCCACACCGAACGGTTTGAGAAATTCCTGACGCACCCGCTCCCCCTCAAGCGAGATGGGCGAGAGTGGCTGGGTGACGATGCGGATTTTACCTCTTTCAATCATCCGGAGCGCCTCGGCGGTCTGCACCACGTCCATTCTTTCCCATATGGTCTTTTCCACCACCTCCTGGATGAACGGGGTGGCAGCAAAAGCATTCACTATTCTGTCCAGGGAAAATCGGTCATACTCGGCAGCCTTTTCCATTATGCCGAATTTGCGCGCCACCTTGAGCGCCTCCCAGTGGAGGAATGATGATTTCTTCAAAATGATGCGGAGCAGTGCTTCCACGGTATCGGGCTTTATGCCGAGCAGTATTTCCTTCAGGAGGTCGGTGCTCATGGAACGGGGGAGGGTGAAGTAGATTCGGTAGGCATCGCTCCCCATGGCCACACTCTCTCCAATCCGCTGGGCAAGCAGTGAACCCACAAGCCTGCTCAGTGTTTCATTCACCTTGGTACCGAAATGGGTGTTGATGTACACCACGTTTCTGTCCTTCTCGATGGTGATGACCCTGTCGCTCGGAAGTTCGAAACCCCCGCGGAGCTGTTCCTCCACGGCCTCCTTCACCACGTCATCGGAGACAATGCCCTCGGCCACTTTTCTCCGGAGCGCTCCCACTTCCCTGGCAACGGCAAAGGGAACGGGAATTTCCTCACCGGCCCAGTCCGGCACAATATAGGTCTTTGAGGCAGGTGCCACGTATATCCTCTCTTCTTTCTTTGCCACCTCCCATGCTCTCCCCTTCATTATGAAGCGGGAACCCGGTGTGCAGTGGCTGCTTGCAAAACTCTCATCCAGCCTGCCGATGACCTTATTGGATGAGATATCCACCACATCGTAGCTTTTCTCATCGGGAATCATGGAGATGTTCTCAATGAAGTAGGATGTTGATTTTTTTCTGCGACGTACGGAACCGCCGGCCATCCACAGTACTCCCTGGTCCCTGAGCTGTTCCAGCACCTCGTAAAACGTGGTTTTCGAAAGCTCGAGGAAGGGATATGCCCGTGTGAGTATGCGGTACATTTTCTCCGGCGGTATCTGCCGGTATTCCACCGTCATGAGAATAATCTGGTTTGCCAGCACGGAGAGGGGGTTCTTCCTGATGCGTATGTGTTCTATCTCACCCCTGAGCGCCTTTTGTGCAATCACCGCCGCCTCGGCATATTCCTCTGGATTGAGCGCCACTATGGCGGCCCTTGAAACCCTTCCCTTCCTGTGGCCGCTGCGCCCCACACGCTGGATGAGGCGGGTCACCTGACGGGGTGAATTGTACTGAAGCACAAAGTCGGCATGCCCTATGTCAATACCCAGTTCCAGCGACGAGGTGCAGATGAGGGCCTTCACCTCGCCACGCTTGAATTTCTCCTCCGCTTCAATGCGCGCCTCACGGGAGAGCGAACCATGATGTACCTCGATGTCGGCCCCGATTTCCCTCAACCGTGCAGCAAGAATCTCGGCGGCATCCCTCGTATTCACAAAAAAGAGCGTTGCTTCATGCATGTCGATGAGTTCCTTTATCCTCCGCAGAAGCGCGGCAGATGGTGCATCCAGGCCGAGCTTTCCCGCAAGCCGGTGGTCATCATCCCGCACGGAGGGGCGTTCCACCACGATTTCCATTGCCTTTTCATCCATGGCATCGATGAGCAACACATCCCGCCTCCCCCCGAGAAAGCGGGCAACTTCATCCGGATTGCCGATGGTGGCGGAGAGCCCCACCCGCTGGAACTCACCGGCACACTCATGCAGCCGTTCCAGTGCAACGGCAAGCTGTGCCCCACGCTCATCATCGGCAAGCTCATGGATTTCATCCACAATCACCCACCGCACATGACTGAGCGCCTCGCGCAGTCTCTTTCCCACGAGCATTATCTGGAGCGTTTCCGGAGTGGTGATGAGCATGTCGGGAGGGTGGAGCGCCTGTTTCCTCCGTTCCTTCTGGGGTGTGTCGCCGTGGCGCACCGCTATGGAAATTTCCAGCTCCTTTCCCCAGTAAAAGGTCCGCCTGAGCATGTCCCGGTTGAGTGCCCTCAGCGGCGTGATGTAGAGAATGCTGATGCCCGGCCCCCTTTCAGTGATGCACCGGTGAAATATTGGCAGAAGTGCTGCCTCTGTTTTTCCCGTTCCGGTGGGTGCAATCACCAGGCAGTGCTGTCCCCGCGCAATCTCGGGAATTGCCTTTAACTGGGGAAGGGTGAGCTCGTTTATGCCGAGATGTTTCATGACCTCCTGAATTTTTGGATGGAGCACACTATTAGAATGCCACCCGTTTAAATATGTTGGCGGTGGGAGGCCATCCGCCATTTTTGCTGTTGCATGCATGCCCATGCTGCAGGTTTATATAAGGCCGTTTATTTTCAACCATATGGTGTGGCATGCACGCATCAAAACGCTCGTTGCCTGCGCCGTCGCCATGCTGATATGCGGTGCAGGGGTAACAGGGGATATTTCAAAAGATTTTCAGAAAAAAGAAGCGGAGGGTTTCACGGGATATCATCAGGATACCTGCGGATTCTGTTACGATGCCATCACCGATGATCGTGAAGGATTCAGTGCAGAAAACATCACCTTTGATGATGCTTGGTTCAAGGGAACGGATACGTTTCACCCCTTTGAATGGTGGTACTTCGACGCGGTGTTCGAGAACAATTACAGCGTGGAATTTCACATTGATCTTGCCATGGTGAACGGAGTGGGAACGGTGGCACCCATGGTGAACATCTACAGAGATGGTGAACTGATTTCTCATGAGCAGAGATTCCTGCTCCCGGGGGCGTTTGATGCGCACCAAGAGCACCGCATCATCCTTTCCGGAACCACATTTCTGGAGGGGTATGTGAACGCCACAGGATGCTGGATTTTCAATGTCTCACTTCATATGGGAGAATGCGGTGTGGACCTTCGGTTTGCGAGCATGACGGAGGGATGGAAGGCAAAGATTCTGAACATGTGGTGGTGGGGTGTCATCCAGCCCAAGGCACAGGTGACGGGACATATTTCCTTCAGGGGCGAACGCATGGAGGTGAGCGGAGTTGGCTATCACGAGCACGGATGGGATGCCACATTCCCCACGGTGGAGGGGTGGTACTGGGGAAAGGTCACCGGCACCACCTTCACCATCATCTGGACCGATGTGGTCAGACATCCATGGAAAGAGTACCTCATGATGGTGGTGAATGAGGACGGGGGAGGATACGTGAATATCCCTCTGGAGGATATCACCATTTCAATGACAAATTACACCTACAACGATGGATGGAAGATTCCCACCTCCTTCAGATTCACCATCGAGAATGAAACAATACGAGCGGACATCTCTGCAGAAACCGTGAATATCGTGCATCAGATATCCTTTGGTCCGTTCAATTACTGGCGATATCACGTGCATGTGCAGGGCACCGTTACCCGCGAGGGACACATGGAACGCATTGACTCGTTTCAGATAATGGACCTCACTCGATTCTGGTGAGGGATTTCCTTGCCTTTTGCTGTGCCTCGGCATACACTTCCTTCAGTGGCACCTTTTTTTCCAGAGCCGCTTTTCTACAGTCCTCATATTCAGGGGAAATCGAGACAATGGTGCCGTTGCGCTTTCCCACCTTCACCCGGATATCACCATATGTGGTGGGTACTGTCAAAGACGTTCGTTCCAGTACCTCTCTTCTCACCGTATGGTACCGTATGCCCAGGGTGGTTGTCTCTTCAAACAGCGTTTTCTTTACTCTTTCAGCGTTTTCTCTGGAGCAGAGCACACTCAGAAGGGAACCCGCTCTCCCCTTTTTCATTACGACGGGTATGATGCACGCGTCCACGGCGCCCGCATCCATCACCCTCTCTATCACATGGGGATACATCTCCGGGTTCATGTCATCGATGTTGGTTTCAATCATATATAAATCATGAGTGGTTGATTCATTCCCCACAACAATCCTGAGCATGTTGGGCATATCAAGTTTTTTCTTCCCCATTCCGTATCCTATGCTTTTTATCTCCATCTCTGGATATGAAAATTCAGCCATGCTGAGAAGGGCAGCACCGGTTGGTGTGGTGAGTTCTGTGTGTGTGGAGGAAAATACCACCGGCTTTCCCCTGAGGAGCTCAAGTGTTGCAGGGGCGGGTACCGGCAGCGTTCCGTGCTCACATTCCACCGTTCCCCTGCCGAGCAGGACAGGAGAAGCATATATCTTTTCCACACCAAGCCATTGCAGTGCCACGAGCGAACCCACAATGTCAACAATGGAATCCACGGCTCCCACCTCATGGAAGTGGATGTGTTCAACAGGGACGCCGTGCACCTGTGCCTCGGCTTTTCCGAGCATGGTGAAGATTTCACGGGCCTGTGTTTTGATATGCTCGTCAAGGTGGCTCTCACCAATGAGATGCAGGATGTCATCAAGGTTTCTCTCCGTGGTATCCTCTGAATGGACACTCACGCGGGTTGCGGTTATCACATCCCTTTCCTTTTCTGTTTCAATGGTGAATTCCACTCCCAGTTTCTCCAGCTCCTCTCTGATATGTGCCACCGGCGCACCTGCATCGATGAGAGCAGCAAGAAACATGTCCCCGCTTATGCCGGAGAGGATGTCCACATAGGCAATCATGGCCGCTCCCTCACAATAAGGTGCGCTGCCACTCCTGCGCCAAAACCGTTGTCAATGTTGACCACCACCACGCCTGGAGAGCAGCTGTTGAGCATGGCCATCAACGCCGCCACTCCATTCATACCAGTTCCATAGCCGATGCTGGTGGGAACCGCAATCACCACCGCCGAGGTGAAGTTGGAAACGATGGTGGGAAGTATCCCGTCCATGCCCGCCACCGCCACCACCACGCGGGCATCCCACAGGGTGTCACCATGATTCATCAAACGGTGGATGCCAGCGGCGCCTGCATCATACACGCGGGTCACCTCATTGCCGAGTTCCTCCAGCGTCACTGCCGCCTCCTCCGCAACGGGGATGTCTCCAGTTCCCCCTGAGATGACAACACATGCGCCTTTCCGGGTTTTTTGTGCCTTCCGACCCACCACAATCATGGAACACTCGGGATAGTATCTGCAGTTTTCCAGATCCTTCAGTTCATCATAGAGTCCCTTCGGTGCCTTTGTGATGAAGATTTTTTCCTTTCCGAACATTTCCCGCACAATGCAGGTAATCTGCTCCATGGTTTTTCCCGGGGCATAGATGGCCTCCGGTATCCCTCGCCGCAACCTTCGATGGAAATCTATCTTTGCAAATCCCATATCCTTGAATGGAAAATCTCGAAGCTCCTTTAAGGCATCATTCACACCCATCTCTCCGCTGCGCACCTTCTTCAGTATTTCCTCAATATCCATTGTGATATCAATGACGCCACACCATTTAAATGTTATTTCTTTTGAAAATGAATCATCACTGTTACCTGGAAAAGATATTATAACATTAAAGCTGAAAAATGAAAGGATTAGTCATATTTTAATATGATTAATATATAATATCATAATGGTTAATTATTGTCCAGAATGCGGGCATAAACTAGCAAACCCAAGTGCAAAATTTTGTGACAACTGTGGTTATAAACTCACAACAAAAGATACTATCCAAAAAGAGCCCATAAAATCAAAATCAGAAGAAAATCACTATAAAAATGCAATTCATTATGAAGAGGAAGAACCAATTAAACAAATAAATCTTAAAGAATTGGGAGGAAAATTTGAAAGTGTTGTAGAAACAATTCTCAAAGCAAAAGGATACAAAACAGAAAGAAATAAACAACTTCCTGGAAAAAGTGGGGGCAAAAGAGAGATAGATATTCTTGCAACTAGAAATATTGGTGGTAAAGAATTGGTTATGGCCGTTGAATGTAAAAATTATTCTCATCCTGTCCCTTTAAAAGATATGGTATATTTTATTGATGTCTTAAATGAGGTGGGAATAAAAAATGCCTTATTTGCAACTTTTAGTACATTTACTAAGGAAGCTGAAGAAAGAGCCGAGCAACATGGCATTAGGAGATGGAATCATGAAGATATAAATCAACAATATCTATTAGCATCTGTCGGGAGATTAGGTGGCAGTCAAACTGAAAAATTTAGATTTGCGCTACCAGATAAGTTATCATTTGAAGAAGTGAAATCTATACATCTTAAAAATGCTGAGAATGTTATTTTAGAATCTGCTAATTTGATATGGCGACCTTTCTTTAAAATCAAGTATAATCTTGATAGCAATGTTCGTCTTCCAAATAAAGAGTTAGTTAAAGTTCATGATAGGGGTGTTTGTATAATCGATGCTTTGGACGGCAATGTTTTAAAACTCAAGTCAGAGGGGTGGGGTGGAAAACTAGACAGCTCAAATGTAGCTAGGGCGTTCAAAAGAAAACTAAAAGAATCAATAACGGGGGATGTATCAAGAGTGGATAGGTTTTTGGATGAACTTGGAGATGAATCAGTCCATGATTATGTGTGTGAAAAGCAGGGTGAATATGAAATCAAAAAAATTAAACCAAATATTGGAAAGCGAGAAGCAAAGAAAATCTGTGTTAATTCTATAACAAAACTTTTGCACTTTTTAAAGCAAAATGCAAAATATATAGATAGCTGAATACCTATTCTAATCCAGGTGGATGGGATGTTATTTACTACAGATATTGATATCTTTGGTAAAAGATTAGAGGCT
>QMSU01000023.1 GCA_003650975.1 Thermoplasmata archaeon | reverse complement strand
ATGCTGGTATGAAGGGCCTTTGCCACCTCATGGGCCAGTTTCAGGGAGGGGTTGTATTTCCCCTTTTCAAGAGACAGTATTGTTTCCCTTCACACACCCACCATTTTTGCCAATTCCTCCTGCGTCAGATTGTATCTGGCCCTGAATTCCTTTATACGGGTTTTCATTTCAATTTCCCTTTCTGGACAAATAAAGATAGGAGCCAATGAACACGAGTCCCGAAAACAGTACCACCACTCCGGAAAGCGGGCTTGCGGTAAGTTCATGTGAAAACAGTATATATTTTGTGAGGGAGAACGAATAATATGTTGGTCTCATCTGAAACCAGTCTTTCCTTAACAAACTACATTATCGCACAATGAGGTGGCCGGTGAAAAGATTAATTCATGCCGGAGGGTATCCGTAGGCATCATCTGAATGACAGCTCTCTTTTTTCATAAATCCAAATTTTCTTATACAATGTGGCAATAATCGTTCATGATTGAAAAAGTGACCCGCAACCTGCGCGAAGTGATAACCGAAGATGAGCTGCGGAATGTGATGGCACAGGAACATCGCAGGGCATACATAGGCTTCGAACCATCAGGCCTCGTACACCTGGGATGGCTCATGTGCGCCGATAAAATCAAGGACCTTGTGGATGCCGGTTTTGATGTCACCATCCTGCTCGCTGACTGGCACGCCTGGATCAACGATAAACTGGGCGGAAACATGGAAGCCATACAGATATGCGGTGAGTACATAAAGGATGCCTTCAATGCCATGGGCGTGAAAAATGTCACCTATCTTTATGCGAGAGAGATGGTGAGCGACCCGGAGTACTGGCATCTGGTGCTTCAGATTGCAAAACAGACATCACTTGCACGGGCAAAACGGGCCATGGACATCATGGGGCGAAAGGCAGAGGATGCGGAAAAGGACATTTCAAAATTTTTCTACCCTCTCATGCAGGCAGCCGACATCTTCTATCTCAAAGTGGATGCAGCCCTGGGGGGTATGGACCAGCGCCATGCTCACATGCTTGCGCGTGATGTGTGCACAAAACTCGGAAAAAAGAAACCGGTGGCTCTCCACACACCCATTATCTCAAGTCTCCAGGCGAAGGAGCGCATGGACGCCAAAATGTCCAAGAGCAAGCCGGAGAGTGCCATTTTCATTCACGATGACCGCGAGACCATACGAAGGAAGCTGAAGAAGGCGTACTGCCCTGAAGGAGCTGTGGAGGGGAATCCGGTACTGGAAACCGCACGCCATATTCTTTTCATGCATTTTGATGCACTGACAGTTGAGAGAAAATATGAGGGGGAAATAACCTTCAAATCCTATGAGGAGCTCGAAGATGCATATGTGAAAAAAACACTCCACCCTCTCGACCTGAAAGGTGCAGTTGCAGATTACCTTGAGAAGATTCTCGCGCCGGTGAGAGATTATTTTATCCAGCATCCTCAAAACCTGAAACGACTGCAGGAATATATGAAGAAATGAACACGGCGGGCATGATAAAGATTGGCTGCTGCGGATTCAGGGAAAAAAGAGAAGACTATTTCCATCATTTTGAGGTGGTGGAGATACAGAAAACATTTTACATGCTCCCTAGAGCACTCACGGCGGAAAAATGGAAAAGAGAGGCACCACCTTCCTTTGAGTACACCGTGAAGGCATGGCAGCTCATCACCCATGAGCCAAAAAGCCCCACATACCGGAAGGCAAAACTTCCCATCGAAAGGGGGAGTGAACGCTACGGGTTTTTCAGACCCACCGACGAAGTGTTTGATGCCTGGGAGAGGTGCAGGGCCATTGCCCGGATACTGGATGCACGCATCGTGGTGTTTCAGTGTCCCCCATCATTTCACGAAACCAGGGAACATATGGAAAACATGAGACAATTTTTTTCTTCCATAGAAAGAGATTTCCGGTATGCATGGGAGCCGAGGGGGAAATGGAGCGACACCACAATAGAGCGGATGTGCGGGGAGCTCGATCTGATTCACTGCGTCGACCCGTTCAAAAATACAAGTGTGCATGGAACGCCGAGATACTACCGCCTCCATGGTATCGGTGGGTATGGCTATGAATATACCGGCGATGACCTGCACTGGCTTGCCGAACTCTGCAAAAAAGATGAGGAAGTGTACTGCCTCTTCAACAACATCAGCATGGTGAAAAACGCGCTGGAATTCAAGAAGATGATATCATCAGGGTAAAGGTGTTCTTTCCACCTCGAGGCGGTCCGCAGTGGGATACTCCTCTATGATATAGCATTTATAGGGAAGATACCCCGCAATTTCCTCGAGAATGAAGGGGGATGTTTCCACCCGTTGCTTCTCCTCGTTCCATGCCATCATGTCGTTTCCAATATCAAATTCACGTTTTATCTGTGCCATTGCCTCCCGCTCCACAAGAATAATTCCCTTGAGAAGCGTGCCATCTTCAGTTATCAGTTCGTAGGGTCGTGCCACATTCCTGGCCCTCCTCTCTATTCTCTTCCGCAACTGCACACCGTCCTTGAAGGAGGCAGAGCAGTAATGGAAGGGCGTGACCAGCCCGAGTTCCACCAGTTCATATGCCATCTCCTCGCTCCCCTTCACCGCGGCAGATTCATCGCTTTTTGCCACATACCCCAGTGCGTCCAGTGCCTCCACGTTGGTGGGGGAAAACTCCAGTTCATTGACATTGATGAAATCAAGCCCGTAGGCATCAACGCACTCCAGCAGATGCACCGTTTCCTCCTTCAGATGGGGGATGAGCGGGATTTCCATGCCCTTGCAGATGGTGATTTTCTTAATCAGTGATTTGAATCCGGTGTCTTCGATGCGATGCCATTCCTTTGCATCTGGATGGAATCGTATTTCATCAAGACCGGCCCGCTCAAGGCGCGCCACCTTTTTTTCATCAAAAGAGGCGGTATAGAGGTGAATGTGAAAATCCTCACCAAAATACTCTTTCAGAAGAGAAATGGCATGCACTGTTCTGTCAATGACATCCAGCGGGTCCCCGCCGGTGATGCCTGCGCCCTCCGCCTCGATCAGTTCCGCCTCCTCAATGATGTCATTATCGCTTTTCACCAGCAGTTCGTTGGCATACACCACGTCCCTTCCCCTTTTCTTTTCTGAAAGCGGGCAGTAGAAGCACTGCGAGGAGCACATTCCGGTGATGAGAAGCACCAGTTTTGCCCCTTCTTGGCAAAGTTGGCAACCTCTGGCAAGCCGCATGGTATAAAATGAATGCTTTGGCAGTGTATGCATGGAAATATCTATCGGATTGCAGGTATAAAGGTATCGTTGTTCTGACAGAACAATTTTGCTCTAACAGAACAACACTTAAATAGAAAAACCACATTCTTTTATATGCCCGAAAACGATGATGCATGGGAGGAAAAGGGGTACTACCTAGGATACAAGCTGCTGGCAAAGGGAAACAGAAGAAGGGTGATCAATGAGGAAACGGGAAAGATTGTTGTGGAATACACCATGGATGAGTGAGCATCCTTTCCGATAAGAAATTTTTTATCTTATGCTGCATTTAAGCTCATGAAAGTTGCAGTGGTGATGGGCTCAAAAAGTGATGAACACGTGGGGAAAAAGGCCACGGACATACTTGACCGGTTTGATATTCCCTACGAGGTGGTGTATGCGTCTGCCCACCGGACCCCGGAAAAGATAAAGGAGATAGCCGGGAGCGATGCCGACGTGTTCATCGCCATTGCGGGTCTTGCCGCGGCACTGCCGGGAAGCATTGCCTCCCATACCACAAAGCCGGTCATCGGCGTCCCGGTGTCAGGCAAAGTGAATCTTGATGCTATACTTTCCATTGTCCAGATGCCCCCGGGAATCCCCGTGGCAGCGGTGGGGCTTGACCGTGGAGATAATGCCGCCATTCTTGCCGCAGAAATTCTCTCTGTGGGAAATAGCGAGATCGCACAAAAGCTCGAAGAGTACCGGAAAAAGATGAGGGAAAAATATGTTTGATGCCGCATCCTTCGTGGAAAAGGCGGTGGATGATGTAAAAAAACAGGTGAAGGGAAAGGCGGTTATTGCCGTGTCAGGCGGCGTGGACTCGACCGTGGCGGCAAAAATAGGGAGCATGGCACTGGGAGAAAATCTTGTGGCGGTGTATGTGGACACCGGTCTTATGAGGAAGGGTGAGAGCGAGTTTGTGAACCGTCTGTACGGCGGCATGCCGCTGCGCTTTATTCTCGTGGATGCAAAGGAGGAATTTCTGGATGCGCTGAGGGGCGTGGTTGACCCGGAGGAGAAACGAAAGATAATAGGAGAAAAGTTCATACGGCTATTCGAGCGGGTGGCACGGGAGGAGAATGCATCGTATCTGATTCAGGGGACCATTGCCCCGGACTGGATTGAGAGCGGAGGAGAACTGCGTGATACCATCAAAAGCCACCACAACGTGGGGGGGTTGCCCACCGACATGGCGCTCACCGTGGTGGAGCCTCTCCGCCATATTTACAAGGACGAGGTGAGGGAGGTGGCGCGGTATCTCAAACTTGCGGTTGCGGAACGCCAGCCATTTCCGGGCCCCGGACTCGCGGTGAGAATTCTCGAGGAAATAGATGAGGAGAAGGTGGACATTGTGCGGAGGGCATGCGCCGTCGTGGAAGAGGAGATAGATGCCGCATGGAAGAGCGGCATGATAGAAAAACCGTGGCAGTATTTTGCGGTGCTGCTTCCGGTGAGAAGCGTGGGGGTGCGGGGAGATGTCAGGGCATACGGTTACACCATTGCCATCCGGAGCGTGGATTCGGTGGACGCCATGACTGCCGTCTATTCCAAACTGCCCCACGAGCTCCTGGAAAAAATGGCAACACGCATCACCAACGAGATACGGGAGGTCAACCGTGTGGTCTATGACATTTCGGACAAGCCGCCGGCCACTATAGAATGGGAGTAGCATGGAATGGGAGGAATGGGAGCCCCTTTACGAGCAGATTATCAAAGAATTTGGTTACAGGAGGGAGGAAGATGAGAGGGCTGCGCTGATTGCCTCTTCTCTCATTAGGGGAACAATCACTCCCGAACATCTGAAAAAATTGATGGAAGGAAAGGTGGTGAGCATATGCGGTGCAGGAGAGAACCTGACAGATGAACTGGAAGAAATTGAGGGGGTGGTGATGGCCGCCGATGAGGCAACTTCAGTGGTGCTTGCCCATGACATTGTGCCGGATATTGTCACCACCGATCTTGACGGAAACGTGGATGATATTGTGCGTGTACAGGAAAGGGGAAGCATCATCATCGTGCATGCTCATGGCGACAACATGGATTCCCTGAAAAACCACCTGCCCAAATTCACCTCATGCATCATGCTTACCACACAGTCAGCGCCCTTCAACAACGTGTACAACTTCGGTGGGTTTACTGACGGTGACCGTGCATACTGCATTGCCCGGCACTTCAACGCTTCCAGAATAAAGCTCATCGGCTTCGATTTTGAAAACCCGAAGGAAAAGGAGGGGAAAAATAGCGAGATAAAGAGGAAAAAGTTGCACTGGGCAAAGAGAATAATCGAGATGCAGGGGTGAAACTCTCTTTAAGCGAAGGACTGCAAAATGAATGGTACATGTTGCACCCTCGCTCCTCTTTCACTTTATTTTTCCATTGAGCCACCCCGAACTGGCATCCCGAATGTCAAATTCAGGAACGTACGGTTTTATGTCCAGGAGGGGTGTACCGTCAAGCATGTCCACATGGAGCACGTGAAGCTTTGCTCCCTCTATTCTTTCCAGCGCGACAGTGGATATGCCTATGCCGTTGGGACGATTCGGCGAGCGTATGGCAAATATTCCCTTTGGTTCATCATCAAGATACGGTTTTGCCTCCAGACGATATCCTTTCGAGAGGTGAAAATGATATACTAGGATGATATGAGAGAAGGTTTCCAGATCCTTCAGTCCCTCCTTGTATTCATCGAATACCTCCACCACACCACGGGCCTCTGAGTACAGTGGCTGGATGGGCGCATGTTCCTTAAAAGGAGTGTGGATAATACCAATGGGCCGATATACAATTTCCATAACAGAAATATTATATGTCCATTTTATTTTTTCCATAATGAAAGTGTACGTGATTGACAATGGCGGGCAGTGGACCCATCGCGAATGGAGAACGCTTCGATATCTGGATGTGGATGCGGAAATTGTGGCCAACACCACGCCGCTGGAAAAACTCAATGATGCGGATGCACTGGTGCTTTCAGGGGGCGCACCGCGCATTGGACTGGAGGAGCGGCTGGGTAATACGGATGAATACCTGCAGCATGCACCGTGCCCCATCCTCGGAATATGCGCCGGCCACCAGTACATGGCGCGTTTCTTTGGCGGGGAGTGCGAGGAGGCGAAAGTTCCCGAATACGGGAAGGTGGAGATTGAGGTGGTGGAGAGGGATGTGCTTTTTGTCAACGTGCCGGAAAAAATGATCGTGTGGGAGAGTCATAACGATGAAGTGATCCGGATGCCACCAGACTTTGTACTTCTTGCCTCATCAGAAAATTGCACCGTTCAGGCAATGCGTCACAAAAGGAGGCCGCTGTTCGGCGTGCAGTTTCATCCGGAGGTGGAACACACCCGGTTCGGGAAAGAAATATTCATGAATTTTCTCCAAGAGGCGAGATGATTGCCTACTGTCCGAAGCCATATTTTATGCCCGTTTCAATATCTCACTGTCTCCTCAACTGCGCACACTGCAGGGGAATCTACCTGCATCAGATGGTGAGGGCACATTCAGAAGATGAGCTGCTGGCATTCGGTGAACAATTCAAAGGTCATGGCATGCTGATAAGCGGGGGATTTGACAGGGATGGCAGACTTATCAACCTGAAAAAAATTCATTCCGCACTCTCTCTGCTGAAGGAACGTTTTTTCATTGCCATTCATCCGGGATTTATTGATGAAACACTGGCCGAAGAAATCTCTGCATCGTGCCATATGGCCTTTGTGGACATCCCTGCAGACGAGGCAATATCACCGGTGTTCGGTCTCAGTGCCTCCACCGATGACTACATCCACACCATGGAGATGTTGCTCGATGCCGGTGTGAAGGTGAGCCCTCATATCACCATCGGTCTCCATTTTGGAGAAGTGAAAGAGTACGAGGTGTTTGACCGGATAAAAAATTACCGGTATGAAAAACTGGTGCTGAATGTGGTGGTGCCCACCGCACATACCCCATTTGAGAAAGTGCACGTTAACCCGCAGGAAGTGCTGGAATTTATTGGCGAAGTGAAAAAATTTGGGAAACCATATGCCATCGGATGCATGCGCCCCCGCATGCTGGACAGGGAGTTGATTGACCTGGGGGTTACGGAGATGGCAAATCCATCCAGGGAAGCACTCGCATACGCAGAAAAGAGAGGGATTGATGTGAGGGTGCTTCACTGGTGCTGCGGTATTCCTGAGCGAGACATTCTGGAATATCACCAGAGACCGTAAATGAGTGCAGCACTTATCACCATGGCAATGGCAGAAGGGGCCAGAATTTTATAGGACTCCAGGAATCCCGGCCGGAAATATTCATAACTCAGTACCACGCACGGGTGGATGGGGGATATCAGGTATCCCATGAAGGAGGATATGTAGAGAAGTGATACGAGGCCCGGGGTGGTTAAAAAGGGTGAGAAAATCGGGTACAGGATGCCGATTGCCGCAAGGTTGTGGGCGGTGAGAAAGCCGATGATAAATGAAAGCGAGGTAATGGTGACAATGAGCGGAAGATGGGTGAGGTGAGAGGACAATATATCAGTCACCCCTGATGCAAATATGATGTTTTTGAAGAACATGATGCCGAATATGGCCACTCCAAGCGAGACCGATACGCCCTTTGTTATCATGTCTTTATTCACGTTCCCGGCGTACAGAAGTGCTACCACAATGCCCAGCGGAAGGGCAATCATAAAGGCGGTGTAGGTGGAAATGAAGAGGGAGAGCGCTGTTGCCAGGAGCACGGTGAGCAAAATGGGTATCAATCCCTGGAGATTTCCCGCATCCTGGGGGCCTTCCTCCTTTTTCTGGGGCGCAGGGAATTTTCTCACAAAGAGATAGCCCACAAAAAAGGCAAGGGCAAAGAGGGGAATCTGCATGGCAATGATGGCGAACAGATTGATACCGGAAAGGTCGGCAATGAGCACCAGCGGAGGCGAAAGGGGAAAAATCAGAAACCATATGTGTCGATACCACAGATTGATGAACATCATCTCGCCCTTTTTCATTCCCGACTGCTCTCCCTGTTCATGTACCAGGGGCGCCGACATGAGGGCGCCGCCGGGTACCGGCAGCAATCCCAGTATGGAAGGGATGGCGATGAGGACACCGCTGTAGGAAAGTTTTTTCTGCAGGGTGAGTATGAGATTTTTTATCTGGCCGCTCTCCTGCATCACGGTGGCGAGAAACTTTATCATCAGGACAATGGCTATCAGGGAGAGAACGCTTGCATCCGTTGCCGTTTCCATAAAAACGTGTGCCACTTGATCGGTGATGGCGAGACCCAGTATCAGGGAACCGAGAAGTATGGCCACAGCAAAGTTCTTTTTGCTGGCGACCATGGCTATTATTACACCAAATGAAAAAATGAGCAGTGCAAGAAGAATTGCCTCGTTCATGTGATGAATCTCTCCTTTCCGCGTCCCAGCAACACCACCCGGGAGTCGCGCCGTTCACTCTCAATGGTATAACCCGTTACAGATGCCATGCGCTCTGCAAATGCCCGTATCTCTTCATGGCTTGGCATATGTTCCATGGTCATCCTCTGGCGAGAATAGCCAAGAAACATATAACCCTTTGGCTCTATGAACCATGGGTGTGCCTTCTCATCGAGTTTTGCATACTCTGTTTCATATCCGAGATTCCAGCCCTTCACCAGCGTGTGCCGTATCACCGTCCTGGTATCCAGGCTTGGCATGAGTTCAAGGGTGGCATTCAATTTTTCCCACGCATGGGGAATCAGGGGGCAGCATATCTTTTTATAGATGTCTTCATTGGGTGCAGCCACGGTGACATAAAGCTGTGTGGGCAATGTGTCCATTTTCTCGAGAGCTTCAGGCACGGTTCCATTGGTGACCAGAAAAGTGGTCATTCCTCTTTTATGACACTCTTCAAAAAAATCACTCAGAAAGGGGTACAGAGTAGGTTCTCCCGTAAGGGAACAGGCAACGTGTTTCGGCTCAATGGCCTCCCGCCATTTTTTGGAAGATACCCTTTCATCTCCCTTATATCCAGTGAGCAGACGGTACTGGGCATCCAGGCACTGCTGCAGGATATCCGAGGGCTCATCAACCGTCCCGCTCATTTCAGTGAGTGTGAAGCCCTGATATCGCCAGCAGTACAGGCATTTCTGGGTGCAGTGAAATACCGCAGGTGTCATCTGGAGGCATCGGTGGCTTTCAATGCCATAGAAGGTATGCTTATAGCAGGGCTTATCTTCAAGCAATGACTTTCTGAGCCAGTGGCAGAGTTTTACCGCCGAATGCTCTCCCACCAGTGCATATCGCTGGTCCTCGAGAAGCTTTCTGATATCGGAAGATATACCCATAATGGGAGAATTGCACATATTTAAAAACCTATGCCAAATAAAAAGGTTTTAAACCATCATGAAATTATGGTACGGATGAGATTCAGGACAAAACTGCTGGCAATGGCTCTCATTTTGTTACTCATACCTTCCACCTTTGTTATTTCCATCACCATCACCGGATGGCAGAGGGAAGTGGGGAATAAAACCAAGGAGGGATTGTTGAATCTTGTGGAGGGGAAGGCAGAGTACTATGACCT
>QMSU01000022.1 GCA_003650975.1 Thermoplasmata archaeon | reverse complement strand
TGCGATTTTATCTGCCTTGCCGTGGGGCTCACTCCCACCATCCGTCTGGTGGCACAGACAGGAGCCACCATCACCTTTGTCAATGAAGCAGGGGGCTGGGTTTCACTTCATAACGAGAACATGGAGACAACGAGGGGCGGCATCTATGTGGCGGGAGATCTGGCAAACATCGAGGAGGCATCCACTGCCATGATTGAGGGGCGCATTGCGGGTCTTCATGCCGCCAATTCAATGAAGCCGGTGGATGGGTTTGAGCAGAGGATGGCCTCACTCAGGGATGAGCTGGCAATGTTCAGGAAGGGGTATTTCGGAGAACGCCCGCACCGGGCAAAGGAAAAGATTTATGAGGGGTATTATGAAACGATGGGAACGGGAAGGAGTGATTGAACTCGAGGAACTCGATATACCGGGTGAAGAGCATCTGAAAAAGGGAGTTGCCATCATAGAATGTGTACAGGAGATTCCCTGCAATCCCTGTGTGGATGCCTGCCCGGTGAGGGCCATTTCCATGGAACATATCAATGCAGTGCCGAGGGTTGATTACGGTGCATGCACCGGCTGCGGTACATGCGTTGAGGTGTGCCCGGGCCTGGCAATATTTCTGGTAAAAATTGAAGGGGAACATGCACAGGTTACGGTTCCCTATGAATTTGTCCCGTTACCCGAAAAGGGCGACCGTGTCACGGCCCTGAACAGGGAGGGGGAGCATGTGTGCGATGGCGTAGTGAAACGAGTGAGAAAAATGAAAACACCGGTGGTGACCATCGAAGTCCCCAGGGAATATGCAATGGAAGTGCGGAACATACGGGTGATGTCATGAAAATTGTGTGCAGGTGCGAGGACATAACGGAAGATGACATACTGAGGGCAATAGACGAATACGGGTGCACCACTCTTGCGGAGCTGAAGCAGGTGCTGCGGCTGGGAATGGGCCACTGTCAGGGAAGAACCTGCCTCCTTATTGCTGCCAAAATCTTGGCGAGAAAAACGGGCAAAGGACTCGAGGAAATCATTCCATCACTCCGCCCGCCGGATGTGGCCGTTGAGGTAGGCATGATGGGGGGATGCGATGAAAAGTAAAGCAGATGTGGTCATCGTGGGCGGCGGTATTAACGGCTGTGCACTGGCATACGAGCTCAGCAGGAGGGGAAAAGAGGTGGTTGTTCTTGAAAAGCGATGGCTCGCGCACGGCGCCACCGGGAGGTGCGGCGCAGGCATCCGCCAGCAGTGGAGCACCGAAGAGAACGCACTCCTTGCCAAAAGGAGCGTTGCCATCTTCGAGCATCTTTCTGAGGAGCTGGGGCATGATATCGAACTCAGACAGGGAGGATATCTCATCGCGATACATGATGAGGATGATATGCACCAGGCAAAGGAAAATGTTGCCATGCAGCGGCGAATAGGTCTCCCGGTGCGTATCATCTACGAAGATGAGATACGCGAGATTGCACCCATCCTGGATGTGAAGGGGATGGACGCCATTGCTGCCACCTTTTGCTCAACAGATGGTCATGCCAACCCGTTTCTCACCACCTATGCATATGCACGGGCAGCGGAGCGACACGGCGCTTCCATTCACAAATTCACTGAGGTGAAGGACATCCGTGTCAATGAGGGGAGGGTCACTGCAGTGGTTACTGATAGTGGGGTCATCACCACGCCGGTTGTGGTGAATGCAGCAGGGGCATGGAGCCCGCACATTTCCAGAATGGCCGGTATCGCGATGCCGAACCAACCCGTAAGAAAGGAGGCACTGGTCACCGAGCCACTCCGCCGCCTATTCGACTGCATGGTCATCTCATTCAAACACGGCATTTATTTCAGCCAGCAGGACCACGGGCAGATTCTGGGCGGCATTCCATCGCCAGAAGAGACAACAGGGTACCACGAGGAACCCACCTATTCCTTTCTGCGTCACATGGCGTACATGCTCGGGAGATATGCACCACCGCTCAAACATATCAATATACTCCGCCAGTGGACGGGTTACTATGATGTCACACCTGATGCACTGCCGATTCTTGGGACAACAGATGTGGAAGGTTTCATTCAGTGCAATGGTTTCAGCGGCCACGGATTCATGATTGCGCCAATGACGGCTCGCCTTCTGGCCCAGCTCATCTGTGGGGAAAAACTGGAGATGCCCATAGATCGCCTCAACATCAGCCGCTTTAAAGGCGGGGGAGTGGTGAAGGAGAAATCGGTGGTGGGATAGTCATTTGTAAGATGCCGGTTTTCATCCAGAAATGCCTGTATTCTGGCATTACATCGCACTTTTTTCCTCCATGAGCGAATGCCGTATATGCACAAATCCTCGCAAATGCTGGATATTGGGCATGCAACACGAGTCACTCAGGCATTACATGCCATCTTTTTGTTGCATTCCTGAAGATGGGGGGCTTACCGCTCATGGTCAACTTCAGTCACATGAAACCTGTTTTATATGACTTTTCAGATATTGATATGGAATGGGAAAGGAGCGCAAAAAGGACATGCAGCAGGAAATCAGGGAATTGAGCGAAAAGATAGAGAAGCTTGAGCAGATTATTGCGCACTTAACCGGACCCATTGGGCGTATGCAGGAACTTGCAGAACGATATCTGCGGATGATGGATTCCCTTGTACGCCTCGGGATGCTGCCGCACGAGGACATTTTTGAAGGCATAAAGGATGATATCAGCAGGGAAATCATACGCGCCCTCCTGCGCAGAAATCACCTCAATATTTCCCAGATAACGGAAGCAGTAAGGGAGCATCGCGGTACCGCCTCACGGAGAATCGTAAGGGAACGGCTGCAGGAACTCGAGGGGATGGGGAAGGTGGAAAGGAGAATTGAAAAGAAGGCCACTGTATATTCTTTATCGGAGGAAATGGTGAAAAAGTGGTCAGAAGTGCTCGGATTGTTTAAATAGTATGACCATCCTTTATGATCACTGGTGATAAAATGAATGAGCATGATGAAAAGTGGCGTGGGCATGAGAAAATGCCCGACCCAGAACAGATAAAGGAAATACTCAACGTGGTGTCTGAAAAGGTTCCCGGACTCCTCAAGGAACTCAGCCGCGTACTGTACGGCCCGGAAGAAGCAAAGCAGTTCGGTGTTGCCGTGGCAACCTTTTACAAGGAGCTGAGGGATGCCGGCATGACCGACGAGCAGGCATTCGAACTGACGCGACAGTATATGTCAACACTCAACATCGGCCACATGATGAAGGGATTCGGACGATCCGCCCACAGGGATACGCATTACGAGGAGGAATAGGGAAATGCCCGGAGGCATTGAAGAGGAGAGGGCAGGGAATTTCAAACTGTTCGGCATCCTGCTACCCTCTCTTCCCTCTCTTGTTCTCAAACTTGGCAGCACCTTTCTGCAGTTCAAACGTGAGGCAAAGAGAGGGGGACGAACGTTCCAAAAAGAGCTCATCGAGCAGGGCATTGACAGAGAAACGGCCATGGAACTCACCGAGTTATATCTGGAATCGAGTAAAATCAAATATTACATGGATTTCCTGCGGTAATTCACCATGGTCAGGACGCAGTCAAATCTTGGCTTCAAACTCATGGCCTTCGGCTATAAATTTCGGGATTTTTTCACACCCCGCAGGACCATTCTGAAGGAGGTTGGAATAGGGTCCGGATACCAAGTACTCGATTATGGATGCGGGCCGGGGAGTTATATTGTCCCTCTTGCAGAATTGGTGGGCAAATCCGGAAAAATTTACGCAATGGATGTTCACCCCCTTGCAATTCGAAGGATTCAGGCTATTGCTTCAGATGCGCAACTGAGCAATGTAGAGACCATTTGTTCTGATTGCAAAACCGGATTACCGGGCAATAGCATAGATGTAGTTCTCTTATACGATGTCCTTCACAATTTGAGCACTACAGATAAGATACTTGAAGAATTGCATCGGGTATTGAAACCAGATGGAATTCTTTCTGTGAGTGACCACCATATGAAAGAAAATGAGATAGTATCCCTGGTCACAAATGGAGGGCTGTTCATACTGTCGAAAAAAGGCGAATACACATATGCCTTTTCGGTGGTGACGGGCATTTGTCACCACTGAACACACTCATCCACCATAATATTTTATAGCCATATTTTATTAATGAATGATGGAAACTGATGTCGAAAAGGCTATTGACGAAATTCTTGGAAGGGTTGATGCTGACAGGGAAACAGTTGAGAAAGATTTGAAAAAATTCATTGAATATGGTGTCCCCCTTGATCAGGCAAAGGAAGCGGTTGTAACCAAATATGGTGGCGTGGCACACGAACGGCAGCTGAAGGATATCACACCTCACGAGAGAAACATCAACGTGGTGGCAAAGATACTCACCGTTGAGGAGCGGGAGGTGACGGTGCGCGACACAAAGAGGACAATCCACCGGGGACTGCTGGGCGACGAGACCGCGGTACTTCCCTTTACCGCCTGGAAGGATTTCAATCTCCAGAAGGGGGATGTGGTGCGCATAAAAAACGCATCCAGCAGCGAATGGGACGGGCAGCCCCGCCTCAGTCTTTCGGAATGGAGCGAGGTGGAAAAACTCGACCGGGACATTGAGCCGGTGCAGCGCACCCCCCAGAAACTCCCGCTTGCGGACTTGAGGCCGGGATTATCAAATGTGGAGGTGAGGGGAAAAATTTTATCCATGGAGGAACGGGAGGTCACCGTGGGGGATGTGCAGAAGCGTGTGTTCTCCGGTATCATGGCGGATGAAACGGGGAAAATACGCTATTCCGCATGGCATGATTTTTCACTTCATGAGGGTGATGTCATCCGGATAAGGGGCGCTTATGTGAGAAAATGGCGCGGGGCCCCCCAGCTCGTGTTTGATGAAAAATCCACCGTGGAAAAGCTGGATGAGGCGGTGGCGGTACGAGACATGGTGCTGCCGCTCTACAAGATTGTGGAGGCGGAGGGCGGCGTGGACGTACTCACACAGGGTACGGTGATAGAGATACGGAAGGATTCGGGAATCATATTCAGGTGCCCCCGCTGCAACAGAAAGATAAGGGATGGTGTATGCGAGGAGGACGGCGAGGTGCAGGGCGTGGAGGATCTCCGGATAAAGGCGGTGATTGACGACGGCACCGGGGCAGTTGATGTGATATTTAACAGGGAACTTTCCGAAAAGCTGCTTGGAAAAACACTTGAAGAATACCTTGCTATCGCACGGGAAGCCATGGATTATGAAGTGGTGCACGACGAAATTGTGGACCGCCTGCTGATGGTACCCCTTCAAATCAGGGGTGATTCCATACCGAGCGATTTCATCATTACGCTGTTTGCGCGGGAGGCAGAACCACTGCAACTCGATTATAAAAAGGAGGCTGACGAGATTCTCAGCCAGCTGGAGGGATGATATGAGGGAACCTGCATGGAGGATATTCGCGGCAGAATATAACGATTCACAGCATGTGCTGAAGGCAACCGAGGAAAAAACCCCAAGTTATGTGCTCACACCTCTTGGCGCCAAGGTGAACAGGATGTTCATTGTGGGCGTACTCACCGATATTGAAGATATCGGCACTGAGGGCATTCGAAGAAGGGCACGCATATCAGACCCCACCGGCATCCACGTGGTATATGCGGAAACCTTCAATCCAGAGGCAGCAGGCGTACTGTCCGATATGGAAATACCAAGTTATGCCGCCATTGTGGGGAAGGCGCGCATTTACGAGCCAGAGGAGGGGATGCTCTATCTCTCCACGCGTGCGGAAGTGGCGCGAAAGTCCACCATAGACACGAGAAACCAGTGGATTATTGAGGCGTGCAGGGGTACGCTTCTCAGAATAAATGCCATGAAGGATGCCATGAACATGAGCAATCCCACGCCACGGCAGCTCAGAGAACTCGGATATCCCTCCTTTATCGCAGAGGGTGTTACCGAGGCACTGAAAATGTACTCCGACATCGACATAGATACGTATGAGGAGTTGCTTCGCGAGGCGCTCTCGTTCATCACCTCTGAAGAAAAGGAGATGAAAAAGGACTATGCAGCGGAGGAGGGAACACTCCTCCAGATTATCGGGGAACTGGAAGGCGAAGAGGGGGCACTGTGGGATGCCGTCGCCGAAGAAGCAGTAAAACGGGGAATGGCACGGGAGGTGATGGAGGAGGTTATCATTCTCCTGATGGAAAAGGGAATGGTCTACGAACCGCAGCTGGGCAAACTGAAACTGGTATAACTTCTCAGATGAAAAAGAAGAGCATTGGTATGCACAGGAGGATGATGGCAATAATGGAGAGCGCCACACCCGCTTTTCCCAGACGATATTCCTCCGGGAGGATGGTCTGACTCAGGTAGATGACGCCTATCCCGTAGATTATGACGCCCACGACCCCAATGAACAGCAGTGTGAGACTCAGCATGAGCAAAATTGAGACGCCATAGTACCCCATTATGGCGAGCGGAATCCCGGTGAAAAGAATGTAAAGCATAAAGTATCCCATGAATTTTTTGTAGGGAATCTCCTGAAGTTTCCTGCTCACCCCCCTCGCCGTTTCATAGACCATTCTCGATACGGCTTCAAACCCGGCATAGACGGTGCCAAAGAGCGCAAACACCACGCTTATCTGGTAAAGCGGTTCCAGCCATGGCGCCATGTTGGAAAATATCACACCCTGTTCCCTGAGCAAATTGATATTGGTGGGGAACCGAAAGGTGCCATCCGGCTGGGGGCCGAGAAGGTAGGCGCCTGCAATCATGTACGCTGCTGAAATGATTGACACAAGAAGAAATGCCATCCCCAGATCGATAAGTACTGGTTTCAAAAGGGTGCGAGCCTTTTTTCGCTCCCCTTCATCGCGGGGAAGATAGGTGATTTTGCCCTTCCTTTTGAACACGTCGAACATGCTCCGGGAAAATGCGTCGGGATCCGCTTTGTCCTTGAAAATACCCCATCTTTTTATTTTAATCCATGCCAGATAGCCCGGGATGGTGATGAGGGTGATGGAGAGCGTGCCCAGGTATCCGAGCATGAGTAACGGGATGGGTGTTGCCGCCTCATCTGGGAAATTTGTGGTGAGCCATTCCGGGTATCCGGGATTGGCAACAAGAAAGAAGTGTGGCAGGATGTTGATGAGATCAGGTTTTATCACGATGACGGAGGCGATTGCACCTATGCCCAGCACCACCACAAAAAACGCCTGTGAGTACTCCACAAGCCGGTATCTTCCCACAAGGGCAAGAATTGCAGCAAACAGACAGAATAACGTTCCTATGACAAGGTAATTTCCACCGCCGATGATCCACTGAATCGACTGCCCGAGCGTGGTGATAATGGCAGCAGTGAAGAGCGGTACAAAAATGAATATGATAAGAATGAACAGCCAGTTGAGCCATCCCTTCTTTGTCTTCAGTGCCAGAAGGTCCATGATATTCAACCCGGAAAAAAGCATGAACCGGCAGGCGACAAAGGCAATGATATATGAGGCAATGTTGATGGTGATCAGCCAGAGGAGTTTGAAGTCGGCCCATGCACCCATCTGGGGGCCCAGTATCAGCTGTCCCTGGCCTATGGTGACCGAGACCACCACCGCTCCGGGTCCAAAAAACAGAAGGTATTTCAGGTATTTTTTCAACGAGGGTTTTTCCGTGAGCACCGCGTCCGGTTCAGGAAATTGTAGGGTATCTTCGTCATGCCCCGCCGTCCTGTTCATGGCCTGGTAATCAAATTGTCACATTAAACATTTTCCGTTCGAAAAATGCAAAATTCCGATAACATAATATACATCTTTTCCACTTCAACCCATGGCAGAAACATCGTTGGGAATGGATGAAAATATTGAGGGGGCACTCTGTTATGTTCTCATATGGCTGACAGGGATAATCTTCTACATCATAGAGAAAGACAACAAATTCGTACGCTTTCACGCGAAACAGTCGATACTGGTATTCCTACCACTTCATATACTCTCATTTATTTTCGGAGGGGGACTGTTCTGGGGAAGCATGTTCTTCTGGGGAGCAGGGTTCTTCATTGTGGTCATTGGATGGCTCATATGGCTTCTCATGTTCATACTCTGGATAATCCTCATGCTCAAGGCCTATCAGGGAGAGATGTTCAAACTCCCGGTTGTCGGGGATATTGCAGCAAAGAATCTGTAA
The DNA here is from genome assembly GCA_003650975.1 of Thermoplasmata archaeon. GTDB lineage: Archaea > Thermoplasmatota > E2 > UBA202 > JdFR-43 > B78-G9. The sequence continues at coordinate 1,673 of QMSU01000022.1, read as the reverse complement.
TCAGTGCGTGCACAACCCTCTTTCTCTTACCCATCTATTTGGTATGCTGGAAAAATTTATCCAGCGTGGTATCCTCCACTTTATCATTTTTAAACAGGGAATTCACAAAGGTTTCGAACAGCATGAGACGCTGCTTTGTATAGGAAGACACGTTGAATTTTTCCGCCAGCTGCTGCGCCGGCTCAAGGTATTTTCGTATTGATTTTTCATATACGGTGAGCAGTAATTTGCCGCCGCATTTGGTACATTTCCCCGTCAGTGGCACCCGCCGGTATTTGGTGTTGCATTTCACACATCTGAACTGCTGTCGGGTGAAGGCCCTCAAATTTCCCATTAAATCTGGAAGAAAATGGGTCTGTATGACTCTGCTTGCCACATCCGATTCATCCACGGCCCTTATTTTTATCGCCAGTGCAAGCTGTGCCTGCAGTTTTTCCTCCATCTTACCGAGCAACTTATATGAGGATATTTTCGGTGCATCCGCTATATGTGTCACATCATGGGTGAAACCGAATCCGGTGTACTCCTGTCCGGTTCCTATGCGGAAGGCGACCAGATCCATCATTTTTTCCACTTCCTTCGGGTGGGGATATTCCAGTGTCTTCCGGTAAAATTCGAGGGGGTATCTGTGCAGCACATCGAGATTCAGGGCTTCCTTGTCTATCTCGCTTGGTGAAATCCGCGTGGCTATCACCAGCGGCAAATCCATTTTTCCTCCCCTCTTTTCAGGAATGTACTCTCTGGAGAAATTCATCAGCACATCGAGGAGAAGCATGAGCCCGTCCTCATCCCCGTCGCAGTTTCTCCTCTTGGCCGCATGGAAAAAGGGATGGGCACAGCACACACTTGCATCAATAAAACCGATGATTCTTCCCGTCACCGCAGCTGATGTATGGGGAGAAAGGCCGGCTACCAGATGGCCTGTCAGATCCTCCGGTTTTTCCACATGGTAGTAGGCAGGCAATCCGTACAGTTTCACCAGCAGGTCATCGATGAACTGTGCCACCTTTGCAAGGTATTCCCCGCATTTTTTCGACGGAATGACATCCTGCGGCTTTAACTCACATATCTGGTCATCCCTCTCCAGCGGATTGCCCGTGTAATCATGGGTGTAACCAAGCGTCTTCAATGTTTCCACATCTGTTCCTATCTCGTATGGTTTGAAATGGGTGAGCGGCATATTGGTCATGTCAAACCGGGATGTGCCGTCCTTGAATACATACAGCCCATGGATGGCTCTCAATATCCCCTTCTCTATACATTCAGGTGTCTTGTTCTTCGAAAACAGTCCGATAACCCCCTTTATTTTCTCCGGCAGGTGCACATTCAACTTAATCTCAGCATTTCTCACTTCGTTCTCCACCGCCACAGTGAAGGTATCCGTTTTTCCTGTAAAGGAGGTGTGGCCACCGCATTCACACTTTGCCTTGTACGTCCTTTTCCCGCACCGCTCGCACTTCCGCTCCCCCATCTCAACGGTGACATTTTGTGCCCCGTTCACCAGCCGCTCCCTTCCCCCCGCCATACCCACCGGGAAAAGAACGTGGGGCGATGCCTTCATTTTTCTCTCTGCCGCCTTTTCGGGTCTTCCCATTCGAGCACCTATCCGGTGGAGCGATTTCGGCATTATTGGTATGCCCGCCATTTTCTGGACAGCATCCATGGGTTCCCCG
>QMSU01000021.1 GCA_003650975.1 Thermoplasmata archaeon | reverse complement strand
GATGGTGGTATCTCGGTCCTCCCCTACCAGCGTGACGGTCTTGTTTATGACCACATTTTCGTAATACACCCCCGCGTACACCACCACAGTTCCTCCTGCAGATACCGCATCCATGGCATCCTGCACACTGTCAAAATGGTCCATCTGCCATCCTGCTGTTGATGCGTTGAAATCGTCGTCCACATATACCACCGTCACCTCCTCGGCACGTATGTTATATTCCGGAACAATGATAAACGATGCTATCAGGAGCAATGCAACGGCACATGCACTTTTATTCATACATACGTAAAGGTAACCCAAACATAAATTTTACTAAGCGTTGCCACAGCATGATTTTCCGGAAGGGTAAGCTTTATTATCACCATCCGTTTGCGGGTCATGACACCCATGGAAAAGGCCAAGGAACTTGATAGAAAGGTTGAGGAAACCATGCAGCATGTAACGCATAAGATAGCCATCCTCAGCGGGAAGGGGGGCGTCGGCAAAACCACCGTTGCGGTCAATCTTGCACGCGTTCTTGCCGCGAGAGGATACAAAACAGGTATTCTGGATGCCGATATTCACGGACCCAATGTGCCGAAAATGCTGGGGATAGAGCACGAAACCGTATACGGGGATGACAGCGGCATGCAGCCCATTTCCGCGGCACCCAACCTGAAGGCAATTTCACTTGCGTTCATGCTCGGAAAGGATGTGCCCGTCATATGGCGCGGCCCGCTTAAAATGACAGCGATAAAGCAGTTCATCGGCGAGGTGCAGTGGGGAGAGCTTGATTTCCTGGTGGTGGATTTGCCCCCCGGAACCGGTGACGAACCGCTGAGCATCGCCCAGGTCATAAAGAACAGCAGTGCCATTGTGGTCACTACCCCACAGGACGTTGCCCTGCTCGACAGCAGAAGGGCGGTCAATTTTGCCCGCCAGCTGAATATGAACTTACTCGGCATTGTGGAAAACATGAGCGGTTTTACGTGCCCCCACTGCGGCAAGGAAATCAATTTGTTCAAGGTGGGCGGCGGGGAGCAGGCGGCAAAGGAGATGAACGTCCCGTTTCTCGGCAGAATCCCCATCCATGAAAAAGTGGTCATGGCAGGGGATACCGGCGTATCCTTCCTGCAGGATGAAAATGAGGTGAGCGCGGCGTTCAACCACATTGCCGACGGCGTGCTCGATTCACTCCAGATGAAAAAGTAACGGCATGAATGGCTGGCCACCGGCTACCTTCCGTTACCTCCTCCAGTGCCCGGGTACTCATCTCCTTTGGTGACACACCAGCCCTTCCTTTCCTTCATATGCCCCACATCCAAACAGAGGCGGGTCGGCTCGCCGCTCTTTTTCAATTCTCCAGAAGCATCGTCTTCAGGCGCTGCAGTGCTGCCCAGGTATTGGGCCCCCAAAACACAGGAAACGGATATTCACTTCCATTCACTCGTACAACCCGTGCCGGTAGTGCTTGTACAGTCGTTTCACTCCCTTATCATAGGCGAGCCACCTTCTGTGCCAGTCCGGGTTTACGCTTTTCAGCTCATGGAGAATGATATCCCTTATTTCGACGGTCTCGATTTCCTCCTTGTCCATCTTTTCTACTTTTTTGGCGATGTTGCGTGCTATCTCGGGGGTGGCGCCGCTCTTCACCGCAGCCGCCACAATTTTCTCCGGGATAAATTCCTCCTTTCTCCCATCCTTTTTTATGACCACCTTGGGCATACCCTATGAACGCTGTTGCCATAAAAATGTTTATCGGTGGCTACTTTTGATTCTGCCCGCTATATACTTCTCCGTATATCTCCGGCATATGTGCTGAAAGAAACTCCACATATTCTTCATATGAGGGGGCAATATGTTCACAATATCGCTTCCCCTCTGAAGTCATGGCAAACCGGTAGTAAATGTGATTTCTTCTGTCAGGGTAATCGCTGCACCCGTTTTCTATGCCGTAATCAGCAAGTTCTCTCGATTTTTCCTCCACCATAATGTGCAAAAGACCCATGGCGCCGAGCTTCATGATATCGATGAATAGCTCCGGGGCATACACTATCCGGAAATGCTCGTCAAAGACATAATGAAATGAACCCGGATATCTCTCCTGCACCCGTTTCACCATGCGGTACACACGGGTGATGTATCTCACCGATTTCTGAAACCCGCCTGCCACATTGAGCAGCTCGTGGAAGAGCAGAAGGAGTCGTTCAAGCTGAAAACCTGTTCCCTCCCGTTCTTTCGCCATTGTGCCTTCCAGTATTGCGGTGATATCATGCCACTTCTCTTTGAAAATCGCATGGGGAACGGCATGTTCTCCATAAAAATACAGGGAGTTGCTGCTCAGTATTTCCATGACCAGGCTTGCTGCAAGTTTTGATTCATCATATAAAAACCGGAATCCGTTTCCCACCTTCACCTCCAGATACTTTGGCACTCCCCTCACCGCAGAGGTGCGTATCCACATGCGGTCTGTTCCCATGAGAGAGCGCACTTCCCTTTCCACACCGTTTATAAGCGACGGCTTTTTGTTGAGCAATTCGATGTAGAGCCTCATCTCGGGCGAAAGGGCGCGGGACCGCAGGTCGGCCAGGCAGTGGAAAATTCTCCCCTCACGAAGGGCGTTGAGTACCTTTTCTGCATCATCGCCACCGTTCTTTCTGATGAAATCCAGCACATCGTTATCGTCGTACGCCGTAAAGAAGCGGTCAAGTTCCCGCTGCATCTCTCCTTTTGATGAGGACTCCGAAAATTTCCGCAATGACTGTTCCAGCGCCTCCATGAGCATGGTGTTGGCCGCCACATTATCCGGGTGGTTGACGATGGTGGTGTAGTAGTGATAGCGGGCAATGAGAAATGCCTCACCGATGTTTATGGAGACGAGTTCATCAAATGAACGGGATGCTCCCTCTCTTCCCAGGCCAACTCTCTCACCATTTCTCACCACATATTCCAGCAAATGCTGCAGGTCGAACCCGATAAAATGCATTCCTGTGTGGAGGCCATCCCTGAGAAGATAGTCTATCCGGTCCGCATCAATCTCTCCCGATACGATGCTCGAGAGAAAGCGGTCATGCTCGTCCAGCATCTCCTTCTCACCGGTGGCAATGGCACCAACCCGCCTGAAAAACGAGCGAGCATCCTCGGTGACTCCGGCATTGTTCAGCGCTTCTTTCACCACTTTGTGCTCGCCGAATGCCTCTATGATATCCTTGGTGTATGCCTCATGCTCCCGGTGGCGCGGCGGTGCAAGGTCATCCAGCCGCCGCAACCCGAGTTCCACGGTATGTGAAAAGGCGGAATGTCCTATGTCGTGGAGCAGCGCGGCCAGACGAACCTTCTGGCAGTCCATCTCATCGAACCCTCCGTTCAGGCGCTCGAACATCAGATGGGCAACTTCCATGGTACCCAGTGAATGCTCGAAGCGCGTGTGGAGTGCTCCGGGGAACACCACGGCCGCCACGCCGAGCTGCTTGATTCTTTTCAACCGCTGGAACTGTGGGAGGGAAATGAGTGTGGCCTCGAGCTCGGTGAGCCGTACATATTTGTGCACCGGGTCCGGAATTGAGAGAACAAAATCCATACATATGCAAATGCCGTGGATTGCTATAATGCTATCGGTGAAGGGAACCACTCTTTCCCGTAAAGAAGCACGGTGATGATGAAAAATGTATACGATACCATAACCATTCCTGTGTTTTTTGGCAACTCCTGCCTCTTCTCTTGGAAATCGCACGAGCGAAAGATACCGTGCACCCGTTATCCGTATCGTCATTGCCAGCATCACCATAATTATTATATATGCTGATGATTCATTGTGCTTGACTGTGCGCGCAAAGATAAAGGTGAACGGGATTGTACAGGGCGTGGGATTCAGACCATTTGTGTACAGGATCGCCTCGCGCCTGGGCCTCAAAGGATACGTGCTCAATCTCGGTGATGCCGGCGTTGAAATCGAGGTGGAGGGAGAAAAGCGGTTGATTGAGCAATTTCTCATTCTGCTTCGCGAGCAGAGCCCCCCTTTATCAATTATTGATGAATTACAAGTGCATTATGATGGGGACAAGCAGTATCACACATTCGAAATACGGAAAAGCAGGATGGAAAAACGCAGGGGAACCTCTGTCATTCCCCCCGATATCGCCATATGCGATGAGTGCATAGGTGACATGGAGCGGGAGGGAAGGCGCCACAACTACTTTTTCACCACCTGCACCAACTGCGGACCCCGTTTCACCATCATCGAGCGCCTCCCCTATGACCGCTGCAACACCACCATGAAACCCTTTGACATGTGCGATGACTGCCATGAGGAGTACACAAATCCTCTGGACCGTCGCTATCATGCACAGACCATTGCCTGCACCAACTGCGGACCCCGCATTTTTCTGCAGCAGAAAAAAGGAACTCTTGAGGGAGAGGGTGCGGTGTGGACCGCCGCCGATCTCCTCCTGAGCGGTGCCATCCTTGCACTGAAGGGGGTGGGGGGATATCACCTCTCCTGCGTGGCGGAGGGAGATGCGGTGGCACGCCTGCGACGTCTGCTGGGGCGACCGAGCAAACCGTTCGCCATCATGGCAAAGGATATGTCCATGGTGGAGGAGATTGCGGTTGCAGGGAGCGAGGAGAAAAACCTCCTTGAGAGCAGCATACGGCCCATTGTGCTGCTGGAGAAACGACAGGAACTCCCCGGTGTGGCTCCAGGGTTCCACAACTATGGTATCATGCTCCCCTACACCGGTCTGCATGTGATGCTTTTCAAGAAAATAGACCGGCCGCTGGTGATGACCTCCGCCAACCTTCCCGGACGGCCAATCATGCATACCGAACAGGAGATTTCGCACATCGGTGCCGATGCCATCCTCTTTTATGACAGGGAGATACATCAGCGGTGTGACGACTCAATCATGCGGGTGGTGGGCGGCGAACCGTTGCTCATCAGGAGGAGCAGGGGGTTTGTTCCCATGGCCATCGAGGTTACACGGCCGGCAGCGCATATAATGGCATTGGGAGCTGAGGAAAACGTCACCGCCTGTCTGCTCAGGGGAAGGCATGCCTTTCTCACCCAGTATGTGGGCCATGTGCAGGCCCCGGAGACGCGCGAGTTTCTTCAGCAGGCGCTTGCGCACATGACGGCACTCACTGATTTCACTCCAGAGGCGATGGCATGTGACATGCATCCTCACTTTTTCACCACGCAGCATGCACAGGAACTTGCTGCCTCTCGCACTATTCCCCTGATTCAGGTGCAGCATCATCATGCCCATATTGCAGCGGTGATGGCCGAGTACGGTCTTCAGGAAGCGGTGGGTATTGCCATGGACGGATTCGGCTACGGTGATGACGGGCATGCATGGGGTGGAGAGGTGATGTACGCAACCCTCTCCTCATATGAACGGCTGGCCCACCTCCAGTACCACTCCCTGCCCGGTGGTGACTTGGCAACGCGGTATCCACTGCGTATGCTTGCGGGTATTCTCGGAGACGGGGCGGGGGAATTTTTGATGGAACGGGCACACGCATTTCCCCACGGCGAGCGTGAGGCTGAGGTGGTGCTGAAAATGTCGAAACATGCGGGACTGCAAACAAGCAGCTGCGGACGCCTTCTGGATGCCGTGGCCGCGATGCTTGACCTATGCCATGTGATGCACTATGAAGGAGAGCCGGCCATGCGCCTGGAGAGCCTGGCAAAAAGAGGAAAGAATATTCTCGAACTCGAACCATCGGTGGCACATGGTGTGATAGAAACAAAAACCATGGTGCAGCATCTTTTTGAACACATGGGGAAGGAGAGGAAGGAGGATCTGGCCTATTCCGCGGAGGAGTATGTGGCGCGTGCCCTGGCAGAGGCGGCACTGGTCAATGCCGAGAACCTGGGAATATCATCAGTGGCTGTTGCAGGGGGGTGCGCCTACAATGAACACATCACCATGCGGATAAAGGAAATGGTTTCACAGGCAGGCATGCAGTTTTATATCAGCAGAAAGGTGCCGTGCGGCGACGGCGGCGTATCGTTCGGCCAGGCCGTGGTGGCCAGCGAGAAAATGAAAGAATAATGGTGGAGAGAATACGGTTTATTCCCTGCACACCAGTGTGGTGGTGGCATGGGGAGAGGCAATGATTCTGGCATTTTCACCATGTCGCCTGTATATGGTGTCGAGCACCTCGTCCTTTCCAATTTTTTCCATCTTGAAGTGGCTGGCCATCTCGTCTTCCATGTCCGTTATCGCGTAGAGTTTCACTTTCTCTGCTGCTTTGAGCATGTAGTACACCTTATGTTTTCCCATCACAAAGTTGTCCATCAGATCCCTTTTTATTTCATTGCTCGTATCATATGTTTCCATTGCATTGTAGAATTTCTCACTCCCGTGCCCGTCCCGGCACTCCGCAAGCAGGATAATGGTCCCGTCCCTCTTCACCACGTCTATGACGGTCTGGATTGCCTTCATTGCCTGATACAGATTTATGTCATGGGGGTGGCCGTCAGCGGCAATTACGGCGGCGTCTGCCTGCTCGGCCACCGACACACGATACATTTCGTCGATAAGTTTTGCCCCTTCCCTCAGAACCGTTCTGTGGTCTCCGGCATGGGCATCCACAATCTCGTGCGCACTGTTCATCACGACGTTGAGGCAGAAATCAATCCCCACTTTTTCGGCGCCCTCCTCCATGTCCTCATGAACCGGATTTCCCTCAAGCGTGCCAAACCGTGAGTTTTCATGGAACATCCGCTTGTGGTTTGCCTGGACAGTACTTTCGCTTGCCACCCCGGGAAGTACGCTCTTTCTTCCACCGCCGTATCCGGCAAAATAGTGATATTCAATGTCGCCGACAGTGATTTTCACCTCCGCATCTGCATAGGCAGCGTTGAAAAACAGGGGTGTGCCGAGCCGTGTCATACCGTAGTTGACGAATCTTGCATCCTGGCTGTGGCTCATCCACTCACAGGTTTCCATAATCTCCTTTCCGAGAACCTGTTCTGCGTCGCGCTCATTCATGGGCGCATGGGTTCCGGTGGCGAACATGATGGTCACCTCACCTGCCACCCTCTCGAGTACATGGGGGAGTATCTTTTTCACCGGCAGGGGGCGGGTTTTATCGTCAACCACAATAACCGTTCTGCCGTGCAGCTGTTCGAGTTTTCTGCTGTGGAGCGGGTTTTCAAGCGCATTCTCTATAATTTCATTTTCATTCCCCGCCTTTTTCCCCTTTGCTTTTGCCACCACAAGCACGTTTTTCTCGGGAATGTCAATGGGTATCTCCTTTTCTCCATACGGGAAAGCAATCTCCATGTAATTAAAAACGGAGGTATATTAAAGTTGTTTTGAAAGATGGTTGTGGGTAAAGAATGGATTCGGGAAGCAACGCTCCCTCTTTCATGCAATTCCTGTAAAAGCATTCTCTTGCAAAATGTGCAGAAACTGAAGGGAGACCGCTACGGCACATAGGCCTTCATTGCTTCTATCACTTCCCTGCTGTTTCTGGCCTTTTTATAATCCTCCAAAGGCAATCTGTTGAGCTCAAGAAAGTGAAGACCCCACTTGAACTTGCCGAGCAATTCTTTTGCTCCCTCCTCTTCGCCGAATATATAGAGCACGGTGGCCAGGGCCTCTGCGGTGGTGAGTCTGAAGGGTTTTCCATAGTTGACAGGATTCGCTGCCAGCACATACGGAAGTGCCCGCTCCGTCATTCGGTGTTTCAATGCCGAGAAAACAGTATCTGCATTTTTCCACGAGCAGTCCAGCGCTACAATATTTTTTATCCGGGCATCCTCGTTTGAAACAACCTTTTTTGCCAGCGGATTCAGCAGGAGTGCATTGTGTGAGAATGTGCGAAGCGTTGATATTTTTTCCACAAGCCCAAATTTCGCAAGTTTTCGTGCCGTGCATTTTTTCGGGTCATCATCATTTGTGTGGTAGACATAAAGGCAATATTTCATTTATTGACAAATGGTGCGACCAATTTAAATGTACCCATGGAAGAAAATTGTGACACGATGGACAGGTCGCTCAGTTCAGTTTCTCACTCATTCCATGCAAGATATGGCTTGTTTTCATGGCGGCTCTCTGCATATTCATAGGTCGAAAGATCATATGCGTTATCGGCCCCAATTTCTTCATTGGATAGTTTGAGCATAATGGCTAGATAGCCTTCACCAGTCTTTTTTTCCTGTACCACAGCATTCGGGATTGATATCTCGAACCAGTTGCCGGCAATGGGGCTTATTTCTCCCACCTTCACTCCGGTATTCAGCAAATTCCATGTTGCTGAAACATCCTGCGGGTCGGATCCCGGTGAGGCGGGCAGGCTTCCGAAATCATCTATCACATATACCTCGATGCTGTCTGGAGCACCCGTTCTGGAGATGCAGCGGCAATGGAATGTTATCGTTCCATCGTTCCAATCTGAAATATCGAATCTGTACAATGCTCTGCCGGTGAGAGAGTCTCCACCTCCGCTCAGTGCCACCCCGACGGATGCCCTGTCAAACCCGCTTATGACAAATCCATAGGCGGCATCGGGCAAAAAATGGGTTAGTGCGGACACACATCCGTCATCCGTTCCGATCTTTATTTCCGCCACTTTTTCAGTGGGCCCAGCGGTTTTTTTCTCACATCCAGGTAAAAGTACTCCTGCCATCAATATCAACACCACTGCAACAACACTCCATAATCTTTGAGATGCCGACCTGTTTTTTTCATCTTTCACCATTTTCATCCCTTAATAATTATCAACCTGATTTCATAACAGTTTCTATTTTTCCTGGTTTTGCAGTCTTCCAAAATTATCTCACTACTCGCATTTTCTAGAAAATTTGAAAAGCTTTTTCTATGTGGCATGGTTGATTATGACGATATGGTAAGAATGCTTTTTGCTTTAGCCGCCGCTTTTCTTGCAGCAAGTGTTGTTTCAGCCATTCAGGAGCATAATGCCCAAAACGTTACGCCATCGGAACTGAAAGGTCTCGGTTGCCTGCCAGAGAAAATTACACCAAAGGCAACCACTGTAACTTTTTCGGAGCGGGCTCCCTCTCTGTGGGACTGGAGAAATGTGGGCGGCACCAACTACATGACCTCTGTTAAAGATCAGGGGAGCTGCGGCAGCTGTGTTGCCTTTGGAACAATTGGAGCATTTGAAGCAGTGATTAAGATTGAAGGAGGCCCCACAACCGATCTATCGGAGGCCCATCTCTTTTTTTGCGGTGGGGGAACATGTGCCGATGGATGGTACATTTCCTCAGCACTGGATTATTTAAAGGATTATGGCACACCCGATGAAACGTGTTTTCCGTATCATGATTATGATATGCCATGCGGTGATACCTGCTCAGACTGGCAGGACAGGGCATGGAAAATAAAAGAATGGCAATGGGTGACAGGGAGGGAGAACATAAAAAATGCACTGGTGACGTATGGGCCGTTGGTAACAGCTTTTGATGTATACACAGATTTTGATGATTACTGGAGCAATCCCCATTCCTGGCCTGATGACGTATATTATCATTACTACGGATTTGAGCGCGGCGGCCACTCTGTCACACTTGTAGGATACAATGATAATGACCAGTACTGGATTTGTAAAAATAGCTGGGGGACAAGCGGAGGGTTGAATGGTTATTTCAAAATAAAATATAGAGAATGCAATATTGAAAACAATGTTGCATATATCGAGTACCAGCAAAGTGAGAACGTTTTTCCCGTAGCGGCATTTAATTATATCCCTCATTTTCCCACGACTCAACATTTGATCCATTTCATTGATCTATCAACTGACCCGGATGGAACCATTGTTGCATGGTACTGGGAACTCGGGGATGGAACGGTAAGCTATGAACAGAATCCAGTACATCAATATTCGGACGATGGGATATATCAGGTAAATCTCACAGTAACAGATGATGAT
>QMSU01000020.1 GCA_003650975.1 Thermoplasmata archaeon | reverse complement strand
TTTTTATGAAGATGCATGAAATTCATATACCGTGATAAGCCACGGGTCTGCTGGCTTCTTTTGCTCCCTCCAGTGAAAAAAATGAGGGGAGTAAGGAAGTGGTATTTGATTTAACTTATAAAGAGGGTGAATGAGTATTCATCGTGTCTTATTTCGCAGGTTGTTCTAGGAGATGATGCCGTTTATCATGGTAAAATATGCAGGGAGAAGGCGAATGGGCTAGGCCGGAATCGAACCGGCGACCTTTGCCTCGTAAGGGCAACGTCATAACCCCTAGACCACTAGCCCTGCTGCTATTGATATGTGGTGTGGATATTTTAGTGTTGTTGTGAGAAAATCCGTGTGTTTTCTCAAGAGTCATGCCACAGCACCTGGAGATATGGAGAGGCTGGTGAAAATCGCGCAAGCAATGGCCAGCATGGGCAATTTTCGAAAAATAGAAAAAGAGAGAGTGATTGTGTGCCAATGCTCGGGGACCAGATAATACAGTTCTTCGACGGCTTTGGCGCTGCGGGGATGCTGCTTGCACTGTTTGTGATTTTCATTATCGATAGCATGCTGTTTCCCATGGTTCCTGAACTTTTTTTGCTTATCATGTATGCGGCAAATCCCTCTCCGTGGTGGGGGGTGCTACTCATCGCGGTGGCCCTGCTTGCAATAGGCACTGGGAATACATTGCTGTATATCACGGTGAAAAAACTTGGTGTGCCCCCGTTTATTGAAAAGATAATGAAAAAATACAGTGCCCTTTTGATTGCGCGGGATGAAACCATGCTGCTCATCAACCGGATTGCCCCCGTACTCCCCTACACAGGAGCGTTCATTGCCATCAATGAGTGGCGTTATGATAAATCAATGACCTACATTCTTCTAGGGGGATGCGCAAAATTCTCCGTTCTGGTAATGCTCTCTGGCATGTTTTACTCCTGGTTTGAGCGGGGGACCGCCCAGAACGCCACATTCATCCTCATATTGCTCACCCTAGCCCTCGGTGTTGTGCTCGCCTATGTGAGAAAAAGAAAAATGGATGGAGAAGGGATTGAGTGAAAGCTCCACCTCGAATATGATGTCGAGCAGGCAGGAAATGAAAAGGAGTTCGAACACGGTGGCATGGCGGGAAAGCTGCACCATGAGATACTGGAAAATGCTTCCCTGTCTTTCGATTTCCACCTCACAAAACCCCGCAAGGGGCGTGGTATGCCCCTCCTCATCGAGGTAGGTACCCGCCACATATCCGGGGCTTTCATAGAGAATGAGACGATCCCAGTACGGTGAATCGAGTTCGTCCTCATAGATATGGGGAGCATGATTCATTTTCAGGATGAGCGAAAGAGTTCCCGCACCTTCGGCCGTGACCTTTATTGTGGTGGGGATGTAGAAGCCGTGGTAAAAGACACCATCAAGATACCGATAAGATATACCACCAAATTCCATCACCTCGCCGTCCCGAAAGAGATAGAGCACACCGAAGGGAATTTCCCCTATCCAGAAGGGCACAGCACCGTAGAAGATGCTCCAACCGTTGCTGAACGCGCCCCATGCCCAGTCATAGCCAAAGGGATTGTTTGTGGAAACTGTAATGGTATCCCAGGTGATGTTTTTATGCTCCCACCACCATCGGGCAAGCATGAGATACGGTTTCGCCGTTGCTCCCCTAAGGGGATTGTGGTAACTCCAGTTGCCCCACACATGTTCATAATATCCGGTTCCTTCAAAATTTTTCGTCACGCCGTCAATGGACATCCATCCCGTTACCCCGCATTTTGGAATGAATGCATACCGGTAGTAGCCAAAACCCATCGGAAGTATGCCCCCTTCGTTTTCCACCACACACACGTACCGCGATTCCGCATTAATTTTTGCCTCAACCACCACATCTTTGCGTTCAAAATGCACCATATATGAGGGATAACTCCCCCTCAACCACGAGGCGTTATACGTCAGGTTGACGCCATGCGATCCATGGTGGCGCAGCACGGAGATGTCGTCATTGTACGAACCAAGATCATACACCGCATCGGTATCCCTATCAAACAGGGTAAAGAAGAGATTTGCCGCAGGTGTTTCCTTTTCGTACTCAAATGAAGCGGTGAGACTGTAGTTCCCTCCGGTGGTAAACACAATGTCAATATTCCACCACTCACGGATGGCATCATGAAAGCCTTCATCCCGAAAATTCCAGCCATGATGTGCATCATATACCGCATATGCCGGCATTGCGAAAAGAAAGGCCACAAGAACCGTAAGTTTCTTCACAACATAATAGAAACTTTAAAATAAAAAGGTTATGCGTTGACAGATGCTGTCGAAAAGCTCGATGTGGTGTTCGGCAGGCATTCTGAGATGCGTGGCCGCTAAAGTTTTTCAAAAACACATGGAAACGAGCAAGGTATCATCCGGCTGGTTTGTATTGTGACACAAGAGAACCAGAGATGGACTGCATATTGTTTAGATATGGTACACCCACCCCCCTTCATTTCCACTGGAAAGTTTATATGGCCTGGGGGATTAAATTCCAATGGTAACCCTGCTTGATGGGTTTGTAGATGAACCCTCCTGTCTTGGCGTTCCACCGTACATTTCCCCGCATGCGCGATACATAGCGGGAGCAATAAAAGATGCAGGGGCAGAATATGAGTACATGACCATTGAAGAATGGAGAAAGGGACGCCGCGTGATGGGTGACGTGCTGGTAATACTTGCAGGAGCCATCGTACCGGGAAGATATTTGAGGGCAATGCCCATGTCTTTCAAAGAATTCGTGGAGATATGCCGGACCTTTAGAGGCACAACCATCCTCACCGGGGCCGCCGCAAAATTCGGGTTTGGACAGGGCGGGGGAATATCGTTGAGAGATGGATCACGGTATGCCGAATATGTGGCAAGGGAAGATGGCGATGCTTTTGTGTACGACTTCCTGAATGGGGTGGTGCAGGACCGGAGAAGAACTGAGAGGGAATGGAGGAAATGGAGTATTTATGGCGCTGATGTAGTGGTTCATCATCCTGATTATCCCCAGCCACTTATAGCAGAGATGGAGACCTACCGGGGATGTGTGCGATGGTTTACCGGCGGGTGTTCCTTTTGTATGGAACCGTGTTTTGGGAAGCCGATTATGCGAAAAATTGAGGATATTGTAGGGGAGGTTATGGAATTGAGGAAGCATGGTGTGGTTAATTTCAGGCTGGGGGGGCAGTCCTGCTTTTTTTCATACAGGGCAATGGGCATTGGAAAAAGAGAGATTCCGCAACCAAATCCTGCTGCAATACAGCGCTTGCTTGAGGGCGTCTCAAAAACAAATCCTGCAGTTCTCCATATAGACAATGTAAATCCTGCGGTGGTATCTGAATGGGAAAATGAAAGCATGGAAATTGCTGAAATGATAAAAAAATACTGCACACCCGGTAACACCGCCGCCTTTGGTATGGAAAGCGCTGACAGAGATGTAATTCAGGAGAATAATCTCAATGCGGAGCCATGGCAGGTGATGAATGCGATACGAATAATAAATATGATCGGAGGGGAACGAGGAGAAAATGGCATGCCTCACTTTCTCCCCGGGATAAATATTGTATATGGTTTGAAGAAAGAGAGCAAAGCCACCTACAGTGAGAATTTTGCCTTTCTGAAAAGTGTTGTTGACAGTGGCTATCTTATCCGGAGAATAAACATCCGTCAGGTGGTGGCATTGCGAGGGAAAAGAGGAAAGGTGGACGCGAAATTATTCAGAAAGTTCAAAAGAGAGGTGAATGAGCAGGTGAATAAAAAAATGCTCGAACAGTTACTCCCAAAAGGGGCGATACTAAAGAGGGTATATTTAGAGATACACAGAGGCAATCATACCATTGGAAGACAAATTGGAAGTTACCCAGTTGTGGTACATCTCCCATATAAAAAGGTGTTGAATAGATTTGTGGATGTAAAGGTACTATCCACTGGATATAAAAGTGTTGAGGCCATGGAGTATCCTCTCAACATAAATTACGCATCATTTAATGCACTGTGCGCACTACCAACAATAGGAGAAAAAAGGGCTGCCAGAATAATAAAGAATAAGCCCTTTAAGAATATTGAAGAGTTACGTGCTGTCATTGATAATCGAGGAGAAAATAATGAGAAAGAGGTTGATGAGGAATCTCTCGAGAAATACATCACTTTTTAAGAAGATGACTGAGATGTATCACATCTATGTGAATATTTTCACATTCCAGAAGGGGAACAAGACCCGGAATATGCCCTTCACCAACCACTGCCACAATTTTATCCGTCATTGAGATCAATTCCCGAATTTTTTCTGCCATAAATTCATTTCTTTCATCGATTAGTATGTGTTTGATTTCAGGAAACGTTTTTTCCAATTCATCAAACACATTCTCTGCGTCCTCCTCAAAATGTTCGAGACTATTCTCTATATCCTTTTTTCCGATAAAAAAAATGAGAAAGAGGGAAGCGATAAATGATATCTTTTTTCTCAGAGAAAGAGAGGCCCATAATCTACGGATTACATCATCTGAATTCATATCGATGTAAAAGAGAGGGATATTATTCCTGCGAGCTGCGTGCAATGCAGCACGCATTTCTTCTCCTGCAAGTACATTGAACTTGCGGGCTATGATGGTCTGTGTCATAGCCAATATTCGATACAGGAAATTAGAATACTTCCTACTTTTATTGGAAGAGGTCTCTAGTATGTACGCCCTTGCCGCATCCAGCTCCACCGCCACTGCATCAGGCATTTCCCTATCGATGATGCCCTCTATGGTATCTCCCAACCGGAATACGTGGCCGGTACCTATCAATATCAACCTACAAGCCATTCTGCTAACTCTCGTATGCCTTCACCGGAACGAGCATTTGTAAGAAACACTTTTTTGGGCGCTATTGCCTGAATGTCTTTCAATATCACATCCATATCAATTTCCATATATGGGATAAGATCTATTTTATTGATTACAATAAAATCAGCTATCTGGAAAATGAGAGGATGCTTTCTCACCATATCATCTCCTTCGGTTACTGAAATTACCACTCCCCTTTTATGACTGCCCAGTTCAAAATCAGCGGGACACACTAAATTTCCTATGTTTTCCATAAACAGTATCTGAATATCATCTAAGTTCAGATTTTCAACTGCATGTTCAATAAGATGGGCGTCTAGATGGCACTCTTTACCAGTGTTGATATTCACTACCTGCACGCCGTATTTCTTAATTCTTTTATAATCATCATCTCCAGTCACATCTCCCACAATAACGCCTATTCTTTTATCCTTTAACAACTCTATGAGCTTTTCTATAACCAATGTTTTTCCGGAGCCTATTGATCCCATAAAATCTATTGCCACAATATCCTTCTCGTCAAACAATGAGCGCAACCTCGATGCGATCTTTCTATTCATTTCGTAGAGATCTCTTCCCATTTCCACGTCGACCTTATGCATGGCTCTTTAAAGAGTCCATCATAAAAAACTTTCCCCTATCCGGGTGATTATGTCAAGTTAAGCAAAAATTCTTCTGCTTAACAGAAATTAAAGGTGGTAAAATATCTTTAACTTGACAATTCCCACTAGGATTTTCTAAAGATTGTGAATTCAAATAATGGATTAATCGGCCACCTTTTCACCACTCTGCAGCCGAATGGCATCTATCAATCCATGGGCATAGGCAATGCATCCAAAAGCAGTTACATAATCCTTCTTTTCCATATAATAGAGAGCATCTTCATAATATTTCCTTGCCATACTCTTTACAATACCCTCTTCCACTTCCCCGCAATTTTTGGTAAATAGTTCTATATCCTTTTGCACCCTTTTTTCAAGCTCCATATTCTCTCACCGCAAAGCCGGATTTTTTGCATTTTCCCACCACTCTCTCTTTCATTCTCTCACTACACTCTAGTTCTACTATTAATGCGTTATTCTGTGATATTCTGGTTACAGACGTCTTTCTGCTGAGCCATTCCAGCATTCCATCTGCGTTGTCCTGCGGAATTTCTATTCTCAACCTGGAAAATTGGGGAAGACACTCATATACTTGGTTTATCAGAACATCCATATTTCTTTCGGTCAATGTGGATATTGGTATGCATGGATGATTAAGGATTCTTCTCGTTTCCTCTGTTTTTGCTGCGATCTCTTTTTCTGATAGCAAATCAGATTTGCTCAATGCAACGATGATTTTCACTGTTTCTTTTAATCTATAAATCTCCTTCAAAGAACTCATTGCTTTTTCCTTCATGTCTTTTGTGCTGTCACTGCTATCTATAAGCAGTATCACCACGTCCGCAAGTGCTATTTCTTCAAGAGTCGAATGAAAAGCGTCTATCATCCAGTGAGGAAGATCTTTTATGAATCCCACGGTATCAGTAAATAGTAATGGTGGGTGACGATTTTCCCTGAACCTACTTGTTTTCGTTGAGAGTGTTGAAAATACTCTATCCTCAACCACCCTTTTCTCTCCGGTGAGATAATTCAGAAGCGAGCTTTTCCCGGCATTTGCGTATCCTGCTATCGAGACCAAATAAAATCCACTTTCCTTTCGTTCCATCCTCCGTATGTCTCTCTCCAGTGCTATTTTCTTCAACTCTTCCCTAATCTTTTTTGTCTGTCTTTTAATCATCTCATAATAATCAGCTACCACATATTCGCCTCCCGCAAGAAAACCGGGTTTTTCGCCTTTTTTCACTCGGTGAAAAAGTTCCCGTACGAATGGTTTTTCGTAGGTCAGTTTTGCCAGTTTTACCTGTAATTTTCCCTCTCTTCTTTTTGCCCGGTCCGCAAATATCTCAAGAATAATCCTTACTCTGTCATATACGGTTACCCCAAGATATTTTTCCATATTGAACCACTGGGAGGGGCGCAGCGCATCATTCACCAACACAAGTTTAATGTTGTTTTCCTCAATGAAATTCTTAATTTCCTCCATTTTTCCCCTTCCCACATAGAACGGTGTTGGTTTTTCCCGTATTTGAATAAATACCTTTTTCACGTCATATCCAATCGATTTTGTCAGTTCCTCCAGCTCTGCCACATCTTTTTTGATTGAAACTATAACACTGTCCACGATATTAATCCCCCAGGCCATATAAACTTTCCAGTGGAAATGAAGGGGGGTGGGTGCAGATTTTATGAAAATTGAATCAGTGAGGGGGATAGGTCTTTCAGATTCACCAGTACTGCCTTTGCAGGATCCGGCATAAAGTCCATCATCCGCTGGTATTCTGTCTGGGCCTGCCATGCTGATGCATTTATGAGTATTACATCTCTGTAGGAATCGACTGCGGTCACATGCACGTGCCCTGTGACAAAAATATCAGGCACCCTGTCAATAATCAGATAATCCTTCCTTTCCGGTGCCAGTGATGCTATGCCGCCATATATGGGTGCCATATGTCTTCGCTTGAGCATCTCTTTCATTATCTTTGCCGGGCGATTCTGACTCATATCTGGAAGGGATGTTGCAAAATCCTGCAGGGATTGTCCGTGGTACGCCAGGATAGTCACACCATCTATTTCGAGATAGCAGGGATTCCCTATGAATGTCACATCTCGTCCTTCAAACATGCTGGTTATTTCGTTTCCAAAAGAGGGCTGAGGAAGGGAAGGCCTCACAGCATCATGGTTGCCGGGCTGCATAATGATTGCTATTTCCTCTGGTATGGCAGACAGCTTTCTGGCGAGCTCCTCATACTGGAGGTAGATGTCATCAACCAGCAAATCATTCTCCTGCCCCGGATAGATGCCAATTCCTTCCACCACATCTCCACAGATAATGATATGACTCACCTTCTTTACCAGATCTCTCTGTTTTTCTGTCCCTCTCTTTCCCTGCATCCACTCAATAAACCTCAGCCACTCCTTTTCCAGAAAGCTCTTGCTCCCCACATGCAGGTCGGAGAGAAATATCACATATTTTTCCTCATCAGCAACGTTTTTCCTCCGTTCTCTCGGCAATTCGGGTCTTACCACGCTTTTCACAGTGACCATATCTCCTCTCTTTTTTCCGGATATCCCTATGACCTCATCCACAACCAGCAAGGGATCAACATCCTTTGGTATGTAGGCGGTTATCGATGCCTCGCTGTCCTCCAGCTCCACCACCACGCCGTTTTTTGCAGGAATGACATCCTTTACCATCCCTATGGTGGTTATCTCATCATCTCGGTGCATCACTCTCCTGAGTGGCAGCGCATTTCTCATCTCCTGCCTTTTTCTTATCAAGGCGCCCAATTTTTCAAATCTGTCCCGAAAGAGCATTACAAAATCTCCCAGTTCTCCCTGGCAGGTGCTGTTTCCCGTCACATCCTGGAGAATGCGAAAGCCCTCTTTTTTTATTGTTTTTCTCCCTCCGACCCTGTTCATGCGACTTCCTGTTGCTGCCCTCTCTTTTTTTTCGCCGATTTTTTCGAAAACATGTTTGATATCCTCCGATGATATGATAAAGGGTCGCTCCCCCATTTCATTCAATAGGGTTCTGCATGAATTGATCCCATTACCATTGGCCACTAAAAACTCTATTGCATCCGGCTGTATCAGTATCCCCTCCTTTTGGAAGAAGTCGATAATTTCCTTTCTGCTGTTCATTTTGGCCGGTACGGACACGCCCCAAGTGGGTACAGGCACTCATCAGTGATTTGCCCGGTACCTTTCTCAGTTCCGCGCCCCTCTGAGCATCAGCATTTCCCGGCTGGGCTGCTTCCTTCCGGACCTCACCCGTTGACCGGGACAAAGATGGGTGAGATGACCCTCCAGCCATCGTTCCCATCACTTCCGATCCCAGAGGACGAAACCTCATCGTCCGATACTGGATCACTGGCGGGCACCTGCACCGCCTCGGCGGCTTCGACTCCAGCTCAGGCGATTTCTGGCAACAGGGGACGCCTAACCCCCCAGTCTAGTCCGCACCTTTAGCCAACACCAAAAATTGGCAGGTGTTAATAAATTTATGGCTTTTTGAGCAGGAGCAGCTGGCAGTGGAACAGGCGATAGAATATCCAGGCCAGGGATGCCACCTGAAATGCCACATCTCTCGCGAGGTGCCACAGTGCCCTGCTGTGCGCATTTATGTCAAAATGATCGGGGTTTCTGTAAAATCCCGCCCAGTAGGCATCCTTTGCCATGTAGACGGTTGCAAGAGCAAATATCGCAATAATCAGCATGTCCACATAAAAGAGCCATCGTCTCCAGCGCTTTTCCATGTGGAAAAATGGCATGTGACTATAAAAGCTTATATGTTTTTGTGGTGTTGTGGTGCTGTTAACTTTAGCATTGCAGCACCTCCGGCAGTGCTAAAATAAAACATTCATACTCACTGACTATCCTATGTTTCTCCCATGAAACACGGATGAATTATTGGATAAATTTTGATGACTCCATACCCAGTTGTAATAGAAAATGTATAAAGAGAACCACCTATGGATATGCCCCATGTTCCATCGTTTACTTGGAAAATAGTTATCGAAAACTCTGGTTCTATCCTTTATTGTTTCAATGACTCTTTCCACGTAATTTCTGATTCCTCCTGAAACAATTTCATGGTGAATATCATATCTTTTCAATATTAAATACCATGGACCTCCATCAGTTACGGCAACAGATGGCAATTTTCCATACATGTTTTGCATGGCACAAATCAACCTCTTGCAGACGATGTTTGTTCTGCTTTTTTTATGAATATGCGAATGGCCATGGCAACATCCCTCAAAGAGCGTCTGCAGAGATAGAGGAACACACTATACAACACAATTTCAACTGGAGTTCTTTCTCTAATAACAAAAAATTTTTCTTTCAGTATGCATTTAAATAATTGCATCCCATCCTTTTGCATTTTTATCACCAAAATGCATCTATCGGATGAAATGCATAATTTTATCAAAACGTTTTGTTAAGTTAACAGCACCATCGTGGAAATGAATAAGGTGAATACAGATTAGCCTTTTCCATATAAAAGG
>QMSU01000019.1 GCA_003650975.1 Thermoplasmata archaeon | reverse complement strand
TTATTTTAACCGGTTTTCCCCCAATCCTGTCCTCTATAACTATCTCCTCATGCGATTTGATAAATTTTTGATACTCCTCCCCGGTCACCTCACGCATTTTATGATGTTTACTGTGTGGACGAGACCGGGTCAAAGGGGATGAGGACACTCCTCATTATATATAAATTCAGAAATAAACATAGTTACGGCATTTCATAAGTAAGTTGTAACTAAGTTTATAAACGAAAGATTTAGCAAAAATAGTTTAACCCAAGCATTAAAAAGCCTGACAGTCTGCTTACTCCAAACACGCATTTTCTCTAAATCGAAAATATCATAATAAATGCGCTATTCAAGTATAATGAACATCTCACTGAATCCTGATGTTGCAATAGGTTATAAAAGTCCGTCACAGCAGGTGAGGGTTATCACCGAAAAATGGTTTGAGGAGAATATGTACTGCCCTGCATGTCCCTCAGATTACCTCGAACCAGCACCTCCCAATGAGAAAGTGATTGATTTTATCTGCCCACGATGTGATGAGAGATACCAGATGAAAAGCACCAAACGTGCGCTTGGATACAGGGTGACAAACTCGGCATATCTCCCCAAAATCACTGCCATCAGGAAAAAAACGAATCCAAACTATGTATTCATGCATTACGATGCACATTCAATGGCAGTCAGAAACCTCATTGTGGTACCTCGTCACTTCTTTTCACCTGATGTTATTGAGAAGAGAAAACCACTCAGCTCGAATGCCAGAAGATCAGGATGGGAAGGCTCAACCATTCTTCTTGGAAGATTGCCTCCCGATGCACGCATTCATTTGATTATGGATGGGATTGTTTTGCCCGAGCATATGATTCGGGCGACATGGCAGCATTTTACTTTCTTGGAGGAAATACCTACATCTTCTAAAGGATGGCTGACGGATGTTCTCTCATACGTGAGAAAACTGGAAAAACCGGAGTTCACACTTGCCGATGTGTATGCCTTCGAGGATGAATTAAGAAAATTGCATCCCAAAAACAAACACATCAAGCCGAAGATACGACAGCAGCTGCAACTTCTAAGGGATAAGGGTATATTGGAATTTCTTGAGAGGGGGAAGTACAGGATAGTGAAATAGGGATGTTTTCTTTTCTTTTGTTTTGTTTGTGAGGAATGGGCAAACTTTATATAAACTATAGACTATAGTATTATATGCCGGTGACCACAATACAGATTGATAAAAAGACACTGAAAGTGCTGCAGAAATTGAAGGAGGCACATGGTATGAAATCCTATGAGGAGGCCATCCATCTTCTCCTGAGGAAGAGCATGAAACCGCAAAAATCCATGTTCGGGTATCTTGGAAAACAGTCCATGAAACAGATTCTCAGGGGGCTTCGGGATGAAGGGGAAAGAATCTAAACTGCTGGATTCCTCCGCATGGCTTTCCTACTTTTTCGGGGAAAGCAAAAAGATACAGGCGATGGTGGAATCGGAACAGTTACTGTACACATCCGTCATTTCACTCTTTGAAATAAAGAGGAAATTTTTGAGGGAGGGGATAAAAGATGGTAGTGCGGCTCTGGAGTTCATCAAGGAACGGAGCATTGTGGTGGAACTGGACGAAAAAATTGCGGAAAAGGCAGCGGCAATCTCCGTCCAGAAAAAACTGCATGCCATTGATGCACTCATATATGCAACAGCCATTGATTCAAATGCCGTTTTGATAACAGGGGACAGGGATTTCGAAGGCATTGACCACGCTGTCGTGATAAAATAAGAGGGAAAAGATTTTTAGAACACCGGATACCAGGTGCCGTTGAGCATTATTCTGAAGGTTTCGAGGTCTCCGAAATCAATGGTTCCTTCCTTGCTGAAGAAGGGCACCTCCGTCTGCCAGCTCACCTGCCACTCGTTTGCTCTGAGGGAATGTGCCTCTATGAGCACGCCGAACAGATCATCTATGGAGAGATTGAATGAGTAAAAGCTCACCCACTCCCAATTCGTATCTATGAACACCGAGCCAGGAATGGCGAGATTCCATGTTATCTCGAAATGCTCCGTCTGCATCTCGGCATAGAAATGGAAATACAGATTTCCCACCTCAGCATGGGTTTCGGCATGCACCCCCTGGAAACCGTCCACGGTGACGAATCCCTGGGTCCCCAGCGCCCACCGGATGATGGCCTCCCCGGTGAGGTTGGTTATCAGAAAATAGCTTGTGGGGGTCTCCACATCGTTTGCCACGATAAAGGTGGTTTTTCTCTGGTTGGTATACAGGTAGATGTACCCCTCCTGGGTGAACTGTGCCTTGAAGTGCCGCGGGAGATATTCCACGCGCATGAGATATTCCAGGCCGAACAGCTCCACCATCATGCTTGCGTTGAACTCGTCATCTGCCTTGTATTCCATGTAGTTGTCCGAAAAGCCAAGGGAAAATGCCATGGTGCGGGGGACGTCCTCTATGGTGACGTTGACCTGGATGGTCCCCTCATAGCGCATCCTCACCGTCTGCTCGATATCCGCATTTCTCTCTATGGACACATTCATTTTTCCCAGACCGAGACTCGGTGTCACCTTTATCATGGTGTTTATGGCCGGGAAGTAATCCAGCATGATATGGTGCTCGCCGAAGACATCATTCCCGTACTCCACCAGCACCGAAAGGTCCTGGTTTTCGCCGTCAAACACCGGCTCCACGTTGAGGTAAAACTCAGGGTCCCTCGCATAGGCAAGATAGGGCACCACGGTGAGTACCTCCCTCACCTCCCTCGGTATCTCCTCATCCTCAGCGGAATAAAAGCCAATCCTGAAATTCTGCTCTCCATTGAAATTGACGGTGCCGCCAAGACATATTTCCAGCTCCCCGTTCTTTATCTCATCACCCAGCCGTATCACCTTGAGTGCCAGCGAGAGGGAAAGCACGTATCCCATGTCGGTGGACTGGAGAAGCGGAAGGATAATCACACTCACCTTCACGTCCATGCCGTTCACGCCGGTGGAGGGGTTGTTGTCCACATCTACGCCGTTGAACACCGCCTGGAGCACCGGAGTCTGCTTCTCTATGCCGTTGTACACGGTTCTGATGGAAATGCCGAACTGGGAGTAGTCCCGCCACTCGGACCACCGGGCAGAAGGCCATGAGATGAAGGAATCTGCTGTGGTGTGTGCCTCCCCGGCTGTCACCTCATGCATCTCCTCCTGCGGCGTGATGACTGAACCCGCCGGCACGAAAAGAAGAAGCGCGAGTATCGCCACCGCCATTTTCCTCATCATGATAATATATAGCACGCAGGTATATTAACATTTACTTTTTCTGACGAAACTGACAGAGGCATCTGGATATTTTTTACTCGCATGGCCATGAAATTGAGACGCAGAGACCCCTTTTTTCATTTTTATCACCGCCTGAAGCGTCATTTCGGAAAAGAGGTTTTCTCTCTCAGTATTTTTCTCGCCTCCCCCACGGCGTAGAGGCTCCCCACGATACAGATGAGATCACTATCTGAGGATTCCCTCCCGGCCATGTCCAGTGCCTCTGCCATCCCTCCCCCCACCTCAAACGGCTTCCCCAGTTCTCTCCCAATGCGGGCAATGTGCTCTGCATCCATACTCCGCTCGTTTCCCACCGTCACCGCAATGTATCTTTCGGCATCCGGCAGCTTTCGTATCATTTCACGCACATTTTTATCCCTCATCACCCCAAAGAGTATCACCAGTCGGCGATAGTCATATTCTTCCAGCGAACGGGCAAATGCCTGCACCGCATGGGGATTGTGACACCCATCCAGCAAAAATCTCCCCATTTTCTCCATTCTTCCCGGCAGACGGGCATGTGCTATTCCGCTGATGATGTCATCCCTCCCCATTCCCAGAATCTCACCCACCTTCACCGCGAGGGCAATGTTCTCCCCCTGGAAGATGCCATCCAGCGGGCTCTGTATGATATATGAGTCGTCAGCCTCCACCACAAATCTCCTGCGATCTTTCCTTTTCCAGATGATATCCTCCCCCACCACGTACACCGGCACATTCTTTTCCGCGGCAACCTCCCGTATCACCGCAAGCGCTTCCCCCCGGCAGGCGGTCACCACCGGTGCATGTGTGATGATTCCCGCCTTTTCCCTTGCAATGGTGGCAACCGTTCTCCCCAGAAAATTTTCGTGCTCCAGCGCCACGTTGGTGATGACGGTTACGGCGGCGTCAACCACATTGGTGGCATCGCATCTGCCGCCCAGTCCCACCTCAATAATAGCATAATCAACCATCTTTTCTTGGAAATAGAGGAGAGCAAGGGCGGTAAGGGCTTCAAAATAGGTTATTTTTTTACCTTTCTCAATTAACTCACTCACCTCTTTTTTAAGTTTCCTTATAACACTGCCTAATTCTCTCTCGTTTATGAGCCTGTTGTTTATACGATATATTTCATGGATATCATGAAGGGGCGGGGTGGTATAAGTACCTACGGCATAACCCGCTTTCAACAAGACACTCGCTATAAATTGGCAAACAGATCCTTTACCATTTGTTCCCCCAACGTGAACGACATTATACTCTTTGTATGGATAGTTTAGCTTATGCATAAGATATTTCATATCCCCTAGTTCTAATCTTATTCCAAATCGTTTTAAATCATTAAGCCACTCGATTTCTTTGTCATCAATCATTTTTTGTCTCTCGGAATTTTCCAGGAGAATACAGTGCGCTCTCTTATTACAAAGAAAGCTAGGAATATGGCTAACGCCACAATTAATGAAATAACTGCAATTGCCCCCCCTACCTGTATTGCTAGCAAGAATGATATTATGGAAGCTAGTAGGGTTAATAATAGGCCAATTATCTTAGCAAATTTATCCGTAAATTCAGTTACAATGCCATCAAAGAATGTTAAAAACTCATCCAAGTATTGAATTTTTTTCTCGATTGACTTTCTCCAATCTCGGATACGGTAGATTTCTTCCATTTCATCCATGGCTGTTATGAAATAGTTTGACTGAAATGCTTTTGAATAATTGTCTAGATATTCCAACCTCTCTATCAGATAAATTTTCTTTTCACTCATGTTCCACATTAATCTCTTAAAGCCTACTGGACTCCAATAAATGGGTCTTGTCTCTTTTAATTCATCAATTTTTTCAATTGACTTAGTTATCAGTATCCCAAGCTCATTATCTAAAACTTTCAATTCATATTTTAACAACCTAGAAAATATTATGAGATTGACTAATTGTTCAGATAAAGATTTTTGATGTTTTATAAAATCAGCTCTCCAATGGAAAACAAGGTATTCTCCCTTTTCTCTGGAAATATTCTTCATCTTTTCAATATAGCTCTCCCTTATTTTTTCTGATTCGTGTTTACCAGTAATAAGCCGTACTACATCAACAAAATTAAGAGAAGTTCTTTCCTCCTCCGGAAGGAGAATAACTATTCTATGATGATCGATTCCATTATATCTCTTTTCAAGGCTTGGTAGCATTTTTTCTATTTCTTTAAATTTTTTTAGGGCATGTTCCTCGCTTTTATCGTAACATTCTCTCTCTTTTTCAATTACCTCTGATATATCACCAGTTACCACATATGTAGAAACTATCAAAACTACTCCATTTTCAAAGAATACGGTACTAATACCCTCTGTTGATGGATCCTCTAACTTCAAAGCCTTGAATTTTTTTTTGAAAATTCTATGATATGCAAATCTATCGGAATAGTTATCCCTGATATCTTCATCATCAAAAGAAAAAATATTTTGTAAGCCGATTTCTTTGCAATCGTTTTTACATCCTTTTTTTATCTCTTCAAAGAATTTACAGTTACTATTAACACCCAAATTGCTATAATGTAAATGTATTATCCTGTAAGTGTTCTCCATTATTCATAAACACAACTATGGTTAAAAATATTGTTCTGGGGTTTATGGATTATTATTTTTTAATTTGAAATTCAAACGTACATCCATATAGAATATTCATTATCCTTCTTTCATTCGTCTGCACATGGATGATGTCATACTCCGGTTTACCGTACTCACCAATAAATGCACGCATTCGCGAAAGACTTAAATCAATCACGTGTTCCCCAAGTTTCTCAATCCACACCATATGAAAACACGGCGGGCAATAAATATTTGTGCTCCCCTCACATACTCACAGGGATGATAAGCATGCGCAGCACCCGAAAAGAGGCAGCATCAGTGGAAGAACTCCAAAAACTCCACCGTTCGATAGCACGTGAGGTGACAGCGCGACTGCAATCCTTCAAACGGATATGGGAGGAGGGAAGCGACGAGGATCTGTTTGCCGAACTTCTCTTCTGTCTGCTCACCCCCCAGTGCTCGCCGCGCCCATGCTGGCATGCGGTGATGGCACTGAGAGAAAAGGGGGTGTGGCTGGAGGGGAGCACACAGAAGATTTCCGCCGAACTTGCCGTGGCACGATTCAGACATAAAAAAGCGGTGTATATTGTTGAGGCACGGCGTCTTTTCACCAGAAACAACTCCTTCATCATAAGAGAGACGCTGCAGCAATTCTCCGACCAGCATGAAGCACGGGAATGGCTGGTGGCATATGTGAAGGGAATGGGATACAAGGAAGCAAGCCACTTCTTGCGGAACATAGGGATGGCGGATTCCCTTGCCATCCTCGACCGCCACATACTGAGAAATCTTCACGCATTCGGCGTGATAGATGCCATCCCTGGCACCATGTCAAAGGGAAGATACCTTGAGGTGGAGCAGCGGATGCAGCGTTTTGCGGAGGAGGTGGGCATACCCATCAACGCCCTTGACCTGGTGCTCTGGTACCGGGAAAAGGATGAGATATTCAAATGAATCCTGCGGGAAGGGCCGTGCATCTTCGCCGGAGCGTGAATGGAAGATGGAAAGTACCATTTCAATGGGGAATGTGGGCCGCTGCGCCCGTTTCTCAATCCCCTGGATGCATTCCCATCATGAGAAGCGTGTCATCTCATACCTTTCTCACTGCGAAAACTGTGCGATAAACTATTAATAACACCCGTATTTTTATTGATAATGAAGGTGCTGTGGCTTCATGCTCGACTTGCGCTTGCCATTGCGCTGCTGTTCGCACTGGTGTACGGGCTGTTGGTGGTGATTGCCTACCTTGCAGGCTATGCGCAGCCGGTGGTCATGGGGGTGCTGGCGCTCTTCATCGTGCTTCTCCAGTATCTGGCGAGTCCCAAAATCATCGAGGTCACCATGAGGGTGAAGTACATTCACCGTGAGGATATGCCGGAGCTCTACGGGATGGTGGAGAGGCTGGCAGAAAGGGCGGGGATCCCCATGCCCAGGGTGGGCATCGCCCAGGTGGATGTGCCCAATGCCTTTGCCTTCGGGAGAAGCGTGCGGGACGGCAGGGTGTGTGTCACCCGTGGTCTGCTCAATGTGCTGAACGATGAGGAGCTGGAGGCGGTGCTGGGGCATGAACTCTCCCATCTCCGGCACCGGGACATGGTCGTTCTCGCGACCCTTTCGGTCATTCCCCTGATAAGTTATTTCATATTCTGGAGTTTTCTGTGGAGCCGAAGAAGGGGCGATGCCACACTGATTGCCCTTGCTGCCTTCGGCGTGTATATTCTCAGCAATTTCCTGGTACTCTATGTGAGCAGAATCAGGGAGTACTATGCCGATTTCGGCTCGGCGGAGCTCACGGGGAAACCGCACGCACTCGCCTCCGCATTGTACCGTATCACCGCGGCCACCACATCCCTTCCCAGGGAGAGGGTGAGGCAGGTGGAGGGGATGAAGGCATTTTTTGCCACCGATCCATCGAGAGCCCGTGCCGATGTCTCGGATGTGACGAAGGCCGATCTGAATATGGATGGGCATCTCGACGAATATGAGGTGAGGGTCTTTGCATCGCGGGCGCAACCCTCCCGTTCAGACAAAATAATGGAACTGTTTTCATCCCATCCCAACGTGGTGGAGCGAATAAAACGACTGGCCGGGGTACCATGAACGCAGAGCTGGTGAAAATGGAGGTGTATCCACAGGTGTATCATGCCGATACCTATTCCGAAATCGTGCTGGTGAACGAAACCATGGCACTTCCCATCTACGTGAGTTTTCAGCAGGCGGAGAGCATACTGCACGGCCTCCAGGGAAAGCGGTTTCACCGTCCGCTCACCCATGATTTGTTCATGCAGGTGCTGAATTCACTGGGGGCCTCCATAAAGAAGGTGGTCATTGACGAGCTGGTGGAGGGCGTGTTCATGGCCCGACTCTACGTGGAGCACGAGAAGGAGGGCGGGGTGAGCGAAACGGTCATCGATGCCCGACCCAGCGACTGCATAGCGCTTGCCGTGAGGGAGGGGTGCGACATATTTGTTTCCAGAAGGGTGCTGGACGAGGCGGGAAAGAGCAGGGAGGAACTGGGGATAGAGCATTTTTAAATGAAGAATGGTTTAACACCATGCAGCTGGAAGAGGGAAAAACACTCGTGAAATATGCACGGAATGTGATAGAGGGCCATGTGAAGGGAGAGCCCCTCCCGGAGCTGGACAATTTTGACGGGGAGGCAGGTGCGTTTGTCACCCTTCACACGTACCCGGAGAGAATGCTGAGAGGATGCATAGGAATTCCGGAACCTCACTATCCACTGCGAAGGGCGATTAAGGAGGCCGCCGTTTCTGCATGCCATGACCCCCGTTTTCCTCACCTGAGGGAAGATGAGCTTGACCGTATCATCGTGGAGGTTTCTGTGCTCACGCCGCCGCGACCCCTCACATGCACGCCGGAGGAGTATTCGCAACATATAGTGATAGGGAGGGACGGCCTTATTGTGGAGAGGGGCATCTACCGCGGGCTGCTCCTCCCGCAGGTGCCGGTGGAATATCAGTGGGACGAAATGGAGTTTCTCCGCCAGACGTGCATGAAGGCGGGTCTCCCACCTGATGCATGGCATGACGATATGACGAAGGTATACACCTTTCAGGGGACGGTGTTTTCAGAGGAACGCCCCCGCGGGGATGTGGTGCGCGTTGAACTGCATGCTTGAGCACTACCACCGCATTCTGAAGGGAAGGGAAAAGAGCAGGTATCTCACACATATGCATCACCTGCCATCCCTCATTGAACGGGCCGAAGAAATGTATCGGAGATGCCATTTCTGTGAACACCGGTGCGGCGTGAACAGATACGAAACCGCCGGTGCATGCAATGTGAGGGATACTGCCATCACCTCCCATTTTTTTCATTACGGAGAGGAGCGAGTGCTCGTTCCCTCATACACCATCTTCTTTTCCGGATGCAACTTCTCGTGCGTGTACTGCCAGAACTGGGACATCTCGCAGCAGGAAGCCGGGGTGCATATCCCACCGGAACGCATCGCCACACTCATTGGACATGCTTCGGCACAGGCAAAGAACATCAACTGGGTTGGCGGGGAGCCCACACCCCATCTCCGGTATATCCTGCAGGTACTCCACCGATGCAGGGCGAACATTCCCCAGGTGTGGAACTCCAACATGTACTGCAGCGAGGAAACAATGGATATTCTGGGGTACATCACGGATGTGTACCTCACCGATTTCAAATACGGCAACGATGCATGTGCCCAGCGACTCTCAAAGGTAAAAAGATACTGGGAGGTTGTTTCCAGAAACCATGAGATTGCATACGAACAGGGGGAAGTCATCATACGCCACCTCGTTCTGCCGGGTCATGTGGAATGCTGTTCAAAACCGGTGATTGACTGGATAGCATCACACACGCCGGAGGCTGCGGTCAACATCATGGACCAGTATTACCCCGCATACAGGGCGGAGGAGTATGAGGAACTGGGAAGAAGAATCACTCCAGATGAATACCGTGAGGTTGTTGCCCATGCGAAGAGGCAGGGTATTCATCTGTTGTAAGCGAAGATTTTTTTTATCACCTCCGCATTTCATCTCGTTGCCGTCGTAGCTTAGTGGTGGAGCACCCGGCTGTTAACCGGGCGGTCGCCGGTTCGAATCCGGCCGACGGCGCTCTCTTTGCATTCATTATGTCTGTTAAGCGAAAAGATTTGGCGGTGTGAAGAAATCTTTATATATTGGAGTTATATAAGTTTATATAAGTGATAGAATGCCGAAAAGTATCCATTATCCCCGGCTTGATACCGTGCTTATGGTGGAGGAAACCATCAAAAATATGGATTATCCAAGAAAAACTGAGGTCTGGAAAATGTTACCAAAGAAAATGATGTACCAGACCTTCAGTCTAATTATTGACTACCTCGAAGAATCCGGGAAAAT
>QMSU01000018.1 GCA_003650975.1 Thermoplasmata archaeon | reverse complement strand
TGATGGTCGAGGACAGGGAAGGAAGCAACAACACCACCCGGATGCAGGTGACGGTGAACAATCTGGCCCCGGTAGCCAATTTCTCGTGGGCCCCAACTGATATATTTTCCTACACGTTGGTGGACTTCAACGCGAGCGCATCATACGACAGGGACGGAACCATCATGAATTATACCTGGGATTTCGGTGACGGTACCACCTCAAATGATCCGGTCATCACGCACAAATATCTCACATCCGGTACCTACACGGTCACCCTTACTGTCACCGATGATGCGGGCGAAACGGATGTATTAGAACTGACGTTGATGGTGAACAACAGAAAACCGGATGCAGAGTTCACCTTTGACCCGGAAAGGGCGGGAACAGGGAAAACCATCACATTCAGCGACCTCTCCAGCGACATTGACGGTGAGATTGTTGAATGGCGCTGGGACTTCGGTGACGGCAGCATTTCGTACGAGCAGAATCCCACACACGTCTATGACCGCAAGGGAACGTATACGGTGACGCTGCAGGTAAAGGATGACGAGGGGGCACAGGCAAATTACTCTTCAGAGATCACCATCACACAGAAGGAAATCCCCTCCTTTGAATTCATCATTGCGTTTGTTGCCATCATCCTTGTAGCCATCAGACGGTTAAAAAAGTTTAAGTAGGTGTGTTTATTGGTGTTGCCATGACAGTATCCGAATCCAAAGGTCGGTCAGCCAAAAAAGCACAAAAGGATGAAATCAGGAAAAAGATAGAAGAACTCGAACAGATCATCAGATATAATGAGGCGATGACAGAGGAGATATATGAGACACAGGAAGCGTTGTTCCCCATCTTTGCCGACCTGGTGAAGCTCATCAGCAGGCTGTACAAGGAAATGAAAATAGAGGATGAGGAAATCAAAAGCTGCATAGGGCGGTTGAAGGACACGTTTATGGATGAGAATGAGAATATACTGAAAAAATATTTTAAGGATAATGACGACTTCAACATTGCCTACACATGATCTCAAAAAAATTGCTGAACACATAGCAGATGCCATAGAAAAGGGGCACATCACCAACAAACACGAACTGTTAACCTATAAAAAAGAACTGACCAGAAGGTATGCTCTTTCAGCAATACCCTCTGATTCTGAACTATTCGCCTGCATTGAGGGGGCACGGAGGACAGATACGGTGAAGACCTTTCTTCAGCGAAAGGTGGTGAGAACTCTTTCCGGTGTCGCTGTTGTCGCCGTCATGACATCTCCACATCCCTGCCCTCACGGAAGATGCGTGCCATGCCCTGGAGGACCACCACATACACCGCAGAGCTATACCGGGAGGGAACCGGCAGCGCTGCGGGCGGCACGACACGGATTTGATGCATTCCGGCAGGTGGAAGACCGCCTGAGACAGCTTGAGGCAATCGGGCACCCCACTGACAAAATTGATCTGATAGTGATGGGAGGAACTGTGCCTGCACGGGATATGGAATACCAGCGATTTTTTGTCAGAAGATGCTACGATGCGCTGAACGGCATGCCCTCGCCATCCCTTGAGGGGGCGCAGCAGTTGAACGAGCAGGCGGCCCACCGGTGCACGGGTCTCACCATCGAAACCCGTCCGGACTGGTGCAGGATGCAACATATTGATGCCATGCTTTCACTGGGGACCACACGGATCGAGCTGGGAGCGCAGATTCTGGATGACACCGTACTCGCATTGATGAAGCGCGGCCACACCGTATCAGACACCATTCTGGCGACCCGCCTGGCAAAGGATGCGGGATTTAAGATATGCTACCATGTCATGCCGGGACTTCCCGGGAGCAGCTTCGAGAACGACCTGCAGTCCTTTCAGCACATGTTCAGGGATGAACGATTCAGACCGGATATGATAAAAATATATCCCACCCTTGTGATTGAGTCCTCACTGCTTTACAGGGAGTGGAAGGAGGGGAGGTATGTACCCCTTGAGGTGGAGGAGGCGGTGGAGCTCATTGCAGAGATGAAGCGGTACATTCCGGAATGGGTGAGGGTCCAGAGAATTGAAAGAGACATACCCTCAAACATGATTGAGGGAGGGATTACCAAAAGCAACCTCAGACAGCTGGTTCATGCACGGATGAAGGAAAGGGGACTTTCCTGCAGATGCATACGGTGCAGGGAAGCAGGTCATCTCTCCCGCATACAACACATGGTGGTGAAGGATGATTTTGAACTGAGGAAGAGGGAGTATCTCGCCAGTGGTGGGAGGGAGGTGTTCGTCTCAATGGAGAATGAGGATGCCATTGTGGCGTACTGCCGCCTTCGCATACCCTCCAGACCACACCGGCACGAGATGGAAGATGCAGCAGTGGTGCGGGAACTCAGAGTGCACGGTTCCATGGTGGAAATAGGGAAAAGAGAGAAAGGGGCCTGGCAGCACCGGGGATACGGACGGGCATTGATGCGGCAGGCAGAGGACATTTCACTTCGTTTTGGAAAGGAGAAAATTCTGGTTCTGAGCGGTGTAGGTACGCGGGAGTACTACCGGAAAATTGGCTATGTGAGAGAGGGACCTTACATGGCAAAGACGTTAGCCGAATAGGGTGATGTATGGCTGAATGAGATAGGTTGCCGCCGCGATGATGTAAAACCCGGCGAGTGTGAGATAAAACCCCGCCCAGAGCTCGTTATTCTCGAGCGAGCTTCTCTCAAACCTCATCTTGAGTAATTTGTAGGTCATCCATGCGGTGGGGATGGCCAGAATGAAGAGGGGATACATGTCCGATGAGAGCAGTCCCATTTTGATGTAGAGTGCCAGAAGGAAGAAGCTCAGGAATGAGAGCGCGGTTATTATCCAGGAAAGATGTTCTATCCCATGATAGACGACGGGTGTCATCATGCCGTATTTCCTGTCCCCTTCAACATCGGTTATGTCCTTTGTGTTCTGCCATCCCAGTACCCATATGGCCATCACACTTCCGATAAGCCAGGGTTCGGCATCGGTCACGTTTCCAAACAAACTCCATGCTGCAGGGAGGGGAAGCAGCCCCCGTGAGAGCGCCAGAGAGCCGGTATTAACCCACAGCCGCTTCTTGAGCCGGAAGGGTTCTATATTGTAGAGAATGCCAGAGAGTATGAAAATCACCATGAAGGAACCGTAGTAGATATTTATGGAGAAACCCACAAGAATGGCAAAGATGGCAAATACCCATGCGAGAATCTGTGCGCTTTCCGTAGTTATCCGTCCGCTTGCGATGGGCCGATAATCCTTTCCGTTTGCTCTGTCAATCTCCACATCCTCAACCTGATTCATTATCTGGCCCACCGCCTGGGCAGCAGCCAGTGCCACAGAGGCTATCAGTATTATGGAAAAATTACTCCAGAAGTAGGCCATCTCACCATAGATGGCAAGCTGAAGTATGCACCCGAACATGATGGCCATGAAGGGTGCAATAAGCGTAAATGGTCTCACTAACATGAACCATGCCTTCAAATCCATAAAACCAGAAGAATAACCGCAATGCCATTTTAAACATTATGGTTCAACAATAGAAAAAAAGAAGAGGAAAAGGGAAATCAGAACCAGTCCATCCCACCTGCTATTGCCGCCTCACCAAAGAGGAACTGCAGGTCCGGGATGCCGAAACCAATCTGCCCGAGGTCTATATAGACACCGACGAATCCAAGCACAAACAGTGTGTGGGTTCCCACCATATCCCAGTATTCAATTCTCGGTGGAATCAGATTAACATTCAGTGTCCCCGAATAGCCGAATGGACCGAAGTACTGCATGAAAATCGGGCGGAACATGAAGCCTATGAATGCCTCGCCGGGATACATTGGAATCCATGATATGCCGTGTCCAAAGCTCAGTATGGGCAGCAGAAACGCAAGTTTCGGGCTCATGAATGTGGAAAGTATGCTTGCCACTGGAAATGTTGCGGGAACCAGCCCCATCTCCTGCAGTTTGTAGATAAATTCCTCCACGATTTCCATTGCCTTGCTCCTTTCGTCCTCATCCGCATCTGGATTGGTTACCACCACCAGCGCATCCTGTAACTCCAGGGCTTTTTTCCCGATAAACTCAGCATCGCTTTCTGAGACCTCTATTGTTTTTGTCTCCTTCCCAAGAGGAGTAATCACCGTTGTATTCACCGAAACTTTCTTTCCTTCATATCCTGCATTTGCCAGAAAGGGCGTTATGATTAATGCAATCGCCACACACACTATACTTATCTTTGCCCCCATCTTCATTTTTCTTTCACCTAATTATGTATGGGAATTTGTATATTTATCTATTTCGATGGATTCGTGAGGCATCGGTAAAAAACATTCTTTTTATATTGATCCGGTCCGGTATGTCAATTTCAAACGCAAAATCATACTTTACATCCAGAAGAACCAGGTTTTCTGCCGGAGCCACGCCGAAGTTCACCCGTTTTTTTGCCTGCAGGACCTCACGGATGTCATCGATTGGGTTTTCGCCCTTCCCTACCTTTATGAGCGCCGCCACCATGCGGCGTACCTGATTCCATAGAAAGGATTTTCCCTCCACATCTATTGTTATTACCTCTCCGTGATTCTTCACCGTCATGTTTTTGACTGTTCGTACGGGGTTTCTTTCATCCAGCCGCGCGAAGCCGGAGAAATCATGTTCTCCCATGAAAAGCGCGGCGGCCTGCACCATTTTTTCACAGTCCAGCCCTTTTCCCGGCACATAGTACCGGTACGTCTTGCTTATGCAGTGCCGCGGGTTGAATGTGTCATCAACGACGGCGGTGCCAAAGACCCATATGTCTTCCATATCTCCGAGTATTTTCCTCGCATCCCCGCTGCAGTTAAACGCAATGACATTCCCCAGTGCGTGCACACCCCTGTCTGTCCTTGATGCATACTGAAACTGTGCCTCATTTCTCTCCCGTATTGCCCGGGTTTTTTTCAGTCTTTCCAGTATCTCCCCCTCCACCGTATGTTTGCCGGGCTGCATGGCAAAGCCGTGAAATCTGCTCCCATCATAGCCGATTTTTACCGCAACACGCATAGTTAAAATAGTACTCCCATATTTAAAGGCATGAAGAGAAAATATCTCGATATTCTGTGCTGTCCTCACTGCCACGGTGAGCTTATCCTGAAAATAATGAGAGAGGAGAAGGATGAGGTGGTGGAGGGGACACTCACCTGCACCAGATGCCATACAACATATGATATAAGGGAGGGCATCCCGGTGATGATTAAAAAGGAATGAGGCAGGAGGTGCCGGTCGGAACGGCCTATAGGTTGAATATCATCGCGGTGATGGCATCTTCTGCGATGTTTCCGGTATTATCGCGGGCAACGGCCGTTACGGTATGCATGAAAAACGAGGGCTCATCCCATACCCATTCGTACGGTTCGTGTGTCAGTTC
This sequence comes from Thermoplasmata archaeon, assembly GCA_003650975.1. Lineage (GTDB taxonomy): Archaea > Thermoplasmatota > E2 > UBA202 > JdFR-43 > B78-G9. Next base: position 5,100 of record QMSU01000018.1, on the reverse strand, counting down.
TGCCTTCTGTTCATCATCCACATACAATTCCACCCTTGCAATTCCGGAGAGGGTGTCATGTGCCTGTACCTGGAGGGTGATTTTTCCTATGATAACGGTGTTCTTCATGGGCGCTATCTCACGGTCCGCAATGTAGAGGTAGTTTCCTGGCTTTTCTATGGACACCTCAGGTGGCTCCGTGTCGGTAATCTCCACCTCGGCGATTTTGATGAGCGTGCCCACCACAAGTCTGGTCACCCGCATGTCATATTCCAAGTCCATGTGATCGATGGTATCTCCCTCGCTGTGATAGTACTCGTTGAACTCATACTCATGAAAGAACACGGCATCATAACCGTACTGTAAAAACGGCCAGTGGTCGCTGCTTGCCCCCGCGCTGTATTCCTGGACGGTGAGGCCAAGGCTGTATTCTGCTGAAACGGTTGCTGCCATATTGGCAATCCAGTCAGAATTATCCCGCCGGTACACCACCACATTTTCCCTTCCCTCCTCTGTGTGGGTGTATCCTATCATGTCAGCATTCAGAACCGCCACAATGTTCATGTCGCTTTCCTTTGCAGCGCTTACATACTGATAGCTGCCGAGCAAACCCTCCTCCTCACCGGAAAACGTCACGAACCTGATGGTATACTCCAGCGAAATTTCATCTTTATACTCACTCAATGCCCGTGCGGCAGCAAGCACGGCAGCGGTGCCGGAACCGTTGTCATCAGCACCGGGTGATGTGGGGACACTGTCGAAATGGGCGCAGATGATGACACTTTCATTTGTCGCTCCGGGAAGAACCGCCTCCACATTTCTATCCGCATAGTTCCCAGAACTCCAGTTTATAAATCGTACCTCATATCCATAGCTCTGGAACTCGTTGTAGAGATAGGTGCCGGCATCAAAGCATGCCTGCTGCCCGGTCACCCGCGGGCCAAAATCCTGCAGTGTCTGAATATATCCATTCAGCAGCTCTTCAGTTATGAGATTCAGAATTTCCCCGGTGTAATCGGGATTCACATGGGTGCTTGCAGATGAAAAGGGGATAAAAAGTGCCGCCAGCAGCACGACTACCAGTCTTTTCATGGTACTCCCATTGTTCCCGCACTATTTAAGCATTACCGCACCGCTATGTTCAAAAACCGTACATTAATACCATCACATGGAACTGAAGACACCCGACGACCTGAAAAAATATCTGGAAGGTTTCAAAACCCACCCGCATCATACCAAGGATTTTGTCTTTGGAATAGAGCTGGAGGGGGCCCTCGTGGATACCGAGGGAAGACCCCTCGATGCGCGGGAAACCATCGCCACGCTGAACAGCATCTACCACGATTTTCAGTTCAGTGGCGAGGCGGGGGCCTGCCAGATTGAGATAAAAAGTTCTCCCAGAGAATTCAGTACGGAAGTGCTGAAAGAAAAGGAGGCGTATCTGGAGGATGTGATAGAGGATATCGTCAAAACAGCATCCCGATATCACAGGAAGGATGTAATTTTTCTTCTTCTTGGCGCAAATCCACATCCCGATGTGCTATCGGACAGATGGATAAGTCAGAACAAGAGGGCCCAGAGAATGGCGGAATGGCGCTCCAGATTCCCACCGGTGAAAATTGCGGATATGCTCATAGATCCCCGGCACATTGCACTTTCCATACAGTCACTCCATGTCACCATTCAAGGAAAGGACCCCGAGGATACCGCAGATAAGTACAACCGACTCACCGCCATGGTTCCCGAGCATATTGCCTTTTCGGCGAACAGCCCTGTCGTGGGGGGGAAGGTGGTTGACTATGCAGAGGCACGTCTTCTTCTCTACGAGATGGCGGATGGGGGGCACGGGGGATTCCCGAAACTGAAACGATACCCCACAACCATCCTTGAATATGCCGAGTATATCTTCTCGCATCAATCAATTATGGCGGAGACCCTCCCGGATATGGTAAAGGAGCGCCATGAGGATAACAGGATAAAGTTTGACATCCCATTCAGGGTGGAAAACAGAATATGCTCTGCACAGCCAACAATCAAGGAGAATATGGCACTGGTTGAGTACATCGTGGGAAGACTCAAGTATGCCCAGCGATGGAGCAGGCAGGATTTTCCATCCATGAAGGAAATAGAAATCAACCGCATGGAGGCCATAAAGGAATCGGTGAGGGGCACATTTGTATGGTTCGGAAAGGCCGTTCCTGCAAAGACATACCTTCTGGAATGCATAGAAAAGGCAGAGAAGGGGTTGCAGGCACTGGATGCGCATCCACGGTATCTCCATCTGCTGAAAAGAAGGGTGAGGAAAAGAAAGACCTGCGCTGATGTGGTGAGAAAATGGTACAGAAGGAGCAGTGGTTCGGTGGATGAACGGGTGGCATCGCTGGTCAACCGTGTATGGGAGCACACGAGGAAAAACGATCCTATTCTGTAAGTTTAATCCCCTTCTCCTCCGTCATGGAAACGGTCTTCGATGATTTTTTCCTCAATTTGCGATTTTTCAAAGGGGGAAGCAGATTCCCTTCCTCAAAGGTCATCAGCCATGCCACCGATGTGCCCACCCGTACCACCGGCTGGCTACGGATGCCGATGATGAGGCAGTCCTGCGGCGCCCGGAGGGGATGTTTCTCTCCGGTGATGGGGGATTTTATCACACCTATGAGATGGTTTTTCTTCACCACATCACCTGCACTTACTTTTGGATAGAAGAGTCCTCCTGCACGAGAGACCAGTTCCTTGTAGTCCTTCAGCAGAATCTGCTTGTCGGGGATTTCCGGTTTTCCCTCGAGCATGCCAAAATATTTCATGAAGTTGGTGATGCCCCGTATTCCCGCATCTATGAAGTACTCATCCAGCCGCCCCGCCTCTCCTATTTCGAAGCACACCACCGGAACCCCCATTTTCCCTGCCTCTATGGTGAGCATTCCCTGTGCTCCCTCGTGGTAAAAGATGATTTCTGTGCCCAGTGCACGTGCGTATTCAATGGAGGGGGAGAAATCCTTCCTCACCCTCACACGGGGATGGGGTATGAGGAGGTGCCCCTTCATACCGGTGTGCAAATCAATGCCAAAGGTCGCCTTTTTGACCAGGTGATGAAAGAAATGATAGGCAACCCTCTCCGTTACCGTTCCATCCTTTTTTCCGGGGAACACACGGTTCAAATCCTTACCGTCAATGGGATCGATCCGGCTCCGGGCCCTGAAGGCGAGGGTATTCACCACGGGAACTCCCACAATGGTGCCATGGAGGTGGTCTGGATCAATTTTCTCGGTGAGACGCATGATCACTTCTATGCCGTTCAGCTCTTCCCCGTGGAGTGCGGCGTTCAGAAGAAGCACCGGTTTTTTCCTTGTGCCCCGCATGATAAAATAGGGTATGGTCACCGGAGCGCCATCCTCAAGCTCGCCGCAGTATATGGCCCCTCTCTCGATGTCCATATGATGCCTGCTCATCGGGCACAAAAAACGGAAATGTATATAAATGTTACAGATGGGATGTGAGCAATACATCGTAGAAAGAAGAGTGTTTAGGAGTTACCAAAGATAGTTGTAATCGATAAAATGTTCTCCTCTCCGTCAGCAATTATGGATATCTTCGATGACGTCACTCATATGAAAGCAGACATCATAATCTAAGCAATCACAACAAATAATCGAAAAGAATCCACAGCACATGGAAAACATTTTCAGAGTTGGCAAGAATTAATCCTCCTCTTTTAAAACATGGTGGAATTGTAAAACGGTTCCTTTCCTATTACCATCAAAACACTGCAATCGCTGAACCTATAAACCAATTAAACGTAAACGAACTAGGAGAGGGAACGACAATCCATAACCCAGTAAAACCAGCAATAAAAAAACCCACAGGTACAGGTGAGCGTCTACTCCATGTTCTTATTTCGGATTTGAGTCCTAACGCCCCTATTGTAGATACCCTTACTGTTTCATGTGAAAATAATCCTACAAATGGCGCGACCAGTTTTGGACGAAGCGCTGAAATCATGTAAGCGGCAAAACACAGTATAGATAAAGGATAGAGTAAAGGAAATTTAGCAAATACAACCGCCAAGTATTCATATCCTAAACATTCCGGTGTTAATCTAGTTGCGTTTGTGCCATAACCAATTATTAAGCATAATGCATTAACAGGAACTGGAAATATTTTACTTTCAAACAATCTTTCCCTGAAAATAGTGGTAATAATTTTCTTCGCCTCTCTTATTGAAAAATCCCCAAGCAGACCCTGATTTTTCAATTCCAATAGTAAGTCATCAATATTTTCCAGTGATTTTTGTGTTTTATTCATCAAAAAAGATAATTTTTCTATTGCATCAATTGACAGTTCTTTTGATATTGTTTTCACGCCTTTAAGTGTATGTATCTCGACTGATATTTCTTGTAGTCTGATATCATTTTTTGTATTGGCACTTATGAGGGGCACAAACACTACACTCACAAAAATGATTGCTGATGCAACGGCAAATATGGTTTTTTGCCTCATTAAAAACACTAATGGAAATGTTTATTTAAATGATTTGAAGTATGAGTGCATAAAATTCGATTTTACCATAGTTTTTGGTAATGTTTTTTAATCACTTAAATGTGTGAGAAAGAAAAATTAAGATGTGCACGGAAGACGAATTCCCTCCCTTTACCTTCTCACAAGGTAAAGAAGTACGACACCCGTTCCCGAATGAAAGTGCATGCACTGGACCCCGCACATTTTCCCCTTTGCTTCTCACCGTTCCCGCTCACAAAGTAGTGGAGATGGGCCACATCACGCATACGTTTATAAGTGCCGTTGCATTATATAAATGGAGGCAGAAAAATGAGGAAGAAAGCAATCGTGGCGGTATTGGGTATTTTGATGATTGTGCCAGTATTTGGCATGGCATACGAGGAAAAGGTTGAACCAAACAATGATTTTTCCCATGCAACGCTTCTGAAGGAGAGTGCACGGGGCACCGTCGGTTTTGACGACACAAAGGATATCTACCGGTTCTATGTTGCGGAAGGCCTGGAGATACGGCTGGAACTGGTGGGAGACAATGACGTTGATCTTTATCTCTACAATCCCGAGCAGCAGGGAGTGGCATACTCCTGCAATGAGTTTTACGAGTACATT
>QMSU01000017.1 GCA_003650975.1 Thermoplasmata archaeon | reverse complement strand
CGAAGTATCAGCACCATCGAATCAACGATGCGTCCGTCCAGCACATCCTTTTCCTTCCATACTCTCGGGTTCTTTACCTTCTTGAGAGTTTCCTGCTTTATGTTCGCGGCAAAACGCTCCAGTTCCTTCATTTCGCAATCATTGCCCGCAGCCAGTCCACCACGTTTTCCGCATGGTCTGCCATGTCATCAACCCAGTCTACGATTTTCAGCAGGTGATATTCATTCATCGGGGTGAGTGCATCCTCCATCTCATAGATTTTCTTGGTAATGACATACCGTACCTGATCTGCTTCCCACTCCTTTTTATGGACACTGTGTATCATGCGTTTGGTCTCCTTCCGCTCCCGTTCGGCAAATCCCGTTTTTACCAGATCCTTCATGTTCTCCACCGCCTTCTCCATCTCCTCAATGGTCTCCATCACCATGTCCATATGCTTCTTAAAATCTTCCTTCAGCTCATCTGGAATGGGGGTGTGCCGCAGGTCCAGGAGCTGGGCCAGGTTCTCGGCATGATCAAGTATGGCATCCTGCTCGCGGAGTTCCCAGAGAAAATATCGCTTATCAACAGGCATGAGAATCTGACGGGGAAGATGAGCCCTGATATTCCCTTTTATCAGGTCGGCCTCATGTTCCAGTTTGGAAACCTGCTCTGACACCTCATGAAAATGCTCATACTCTCCATCAACGTACTTTATAAACCCGTCCCTTAGGAGGCTGATGCACTCCTTCACCTTGCCCATGTGCTGCTGCAACCCCTCCAGGGGTGACTTCTTTCGGTAGATGGCACTCACCGGAACACGATATGACATTAAAATAATATTATCAACCCCCTATAAATCAATATCGAAACAAATGCGGTGGCTGGCAGCGTGAGAAGCCACGAATACACAATCTTTTTTATCACGCCCAGATCCACTGCGTCCAGGCCACGGGCAAGCCCCACCCCTATGACGGCCCCCACCACCGCATGGCTTGTTGAGACGGGCATCCCCATCTTTGAGGCCACCAGCACCACCGTTGCGGCGGCGAAATCCACGGAAAAACCGCGTGTGTTGGTGAGGGCAGTTATTCTCCCGCCCACCGTCCGTATGACCTTGTAGCCCCAGGTGGTAATTCCCAGGGCAAGCCCGATGCCGCCGAATGCGAGCAGATACACGGTGTCCACCTCCTGCCAGGAAAACGCCAGGATGACTGCCACCGGCCCCACCGCATTGGCAACATCATTTGCCCCGTGGGAAAATGCCACGTAACAGGAGGTCATCACCTGCAGCCGTCGGAAGAGTCCCTCCACCACATCGTACTTTTTCTTTTTCGCATGTGCCCTTGTTTTTATGAAAAATAAGTAGCCGGCAAGTCCTGCCGCTGCTGACATCACCAGTGAAATGAGTATGTATTCTCCCATGGTGTAGTTCAGTTCCGTTCCCACCCGCGTCTTGGTGAAAATAGAGAGGAGTATGATGAATATGGTGAGTCCGATAAAGAGAGGGCTCAATTGTTTTGCACGGGCCACCGGGTCCGCCACATCGAATATGAGCTTCTGAATCACCTTGAACATGAAAAATGCCAGTGCGGCGCCTGCAAAGGGGGAAAGCACCCATGAAGCTACAACCTGGACGAGGGTGTCCCAGTGAACCATCTCCATCCCGCCCCCTATGAGACCGAATCCGGCAACGCCCCCTACAATGGCATGGGTGGTGGAAACGGGGAGCTCCCGCCATGTGGAAAAGGTGACAAACAGCGATGCGGAAAGCAGGGCCGCAAGAAAGCCGAGGGTTACATCATGCTGGCTCATGAGAGATACGTCAATAATTTTGTTCTTGATGGTATCGGTTACATGCTTGCCCACCAGCACCGCGCCGAGAAAGTTGAGAATTGATGCAATGACCAGCGCCTGCCGGAGGGTGATGGCCTTTGCCCCCACCGCAGTGGACATGGAGTTTGCCACATCGTTTGCCCCTATGTTCCATGCCATGTACAGCCCGGCGATGCCGGCGATAATGGCGATGATCAAAAGCATATGCTGAAAGGCAAGCAAAAATTTATAATTTATGCCAAATTTACCATGCAATGATAAAAGCGTACATTTTACTGATCACCTATGTGGGCAATTTGAAGGCAGTCCTCGAGGAACTGCGAAAACTGGATCACATAGAGAGTATTTCTGTGGTGGCCGGTGACTATGATATCATCGTGAAGGCACGGGTCGACGCCCTTGAGGACTTGATGACGCTCACCGACAACATCCATGCCATCAAAGGAGTGAAGAGAACCAACACACAGGTCATAGAAAAAGAGATTGAAGTATGAGGATCCGAAAGCGGTACCTGTTTTATATACTTGCGCTCTCCTCTGCCTGCGCTTCAGCAGCCTCTGCCGTGGTGGATACCGTTGTAGCCCATGAGTTTATCGCCAATCCCTGGGTGTATGGTCTTGCCTTTTTTCTGGTGGCTGCCCCCCTCACCCTCCTGATAACCCTCATCATATCCATCCCCGCAGGGAAGCGGAGTATCGGCGCACGCATAGATCCGTCGTTTAGAAGAATACGGTTTCCGAGAAAGGAAGAACTCCTATATCAGATGCTGTCGGCGCTGGGGAATGCCGCCTTCACCCTGGGATATTTTCTGGTGATGTCCCGCCTCATGGAACCCTCGGTGGTGCTCTCATTTTCACAGCTTTCAATCCTCTACCTTCTGATTGTGGAGTCGGTGGCCGAGAAGAATGCCCCCACCATGGCCGAAGTGCAGGCATCCCTCATTGTCGCGTTTGGCGCCATACTGGGTTCCATTTCTCTCTCCGGGGAACTTGACATGGAGGCTCTCCTCATTGTGTTTCTGGTAATGAATCCCGGAACGGTTTTGTTTGCAGAATATCAGAGAAAACTGAAACGCTTGAAAATGGATGGAAGACCCAATGATGCCATCAACATCCGCCTCTGGAACTTGGTGTTCACCACCTTCTTTGTGTTCATCATTGTTTCGGCAATGGATGTGAAACTGGTTGCAGAGAGCATCACTGCCTCCGGGACAGCCCTCTCTTGGATTTCGGCAGGGGTTGTGGTCACCTTCTTTTCCATTGTACTGTTTGTCAGGGCCATGGGCATCGGCAAGGCAAGCATCACCCAGGCGGTGCGCGCATCATCCATCATCTTTGCCATCCCGTTCTTTATTGCACTCTCATATATCATACCCGATATCACCTTTGTATCTGACCCCGTTTTACTCCTCATACGAATCATGGGAATCGTGCTCGTGGTGATGGGTGTTATCTCCTTTGCCCTGACGGAGGTAAAGGCCTACATTTTCATACGTCTTGAGCCGGGATACCCTGTCACCGAGATTCAGCAAAAAATATGGGAGATAAAGGGGATTACCAGCGTGAGTGCCACCACCGGGTGCTACGATATTGTGGCGAAGGCGCGCATGAGAACACTCGGTAAGGGATATGAACGGATCATACGGGAGCTGGAAAAAATACGTGGCATAAAAACTTTTGAATGGCAGACCATATTAAAGGAATGGGAAGAACTATGAAAATAGGAATTATCGGAGGAACCGGGTTTTACGAAACGGAGGGAAGTGAAATTACCGTTGATACGAATTACGGTGCGATTTCACTGTTTCACCAAGAGAAATACGAAAGGGACGTGCTGTTTGTTCCGCGGCATGGAAAGAAAAAAGCGGTACCTCATGCAGTCAACTACCATGGCATCATAGAGGCGCTTCACAGAAGCGGTGTTACCGCAATCATGGCACTCAATACCGTGGGCTCCATGAAGGAGGAAATTGGCGTCGGCTCACTTGTTATTCCTGATGATTTCATTGATTTCACCGCGAGAAAATCAACATTTTTTGACGACGAGCTGGTGCATGTGGACATGAGTGAACCCTTCTGTCCCGTGCTCAGGAAACTGGCATTAAAGGAGGCAAGCCGACGATGCGAAACACATGAAGGTGTGTATGTGGTGACAGAGGGACCGCGATTTGAGACAAGAGCTGAAATACGCATGTTTCGAACCTTTGCGGACGTGGTGGGCATGACACTCTCACCCGAAGTGGTACTTGCGCGAGAGAAAGGTATCTGCTACGCTTCCATCTGCCTTGTTTCCAACTACGCCGCCGGGATGCAGAAAACGCTTGATGTCGAGGAAATAACCCGTGTCCATGCCAAAAGAAAAAAAGACATACTTGCGATAATTGACGAATGTATCAAAAAAATTCCTGAGAGGAGGAACTGTGGGTGCCACCATGCAGCCGCCAGAGGAAGGCTGTAAGCTGGAGGAGCTGGTGACCTTTGTGTACCGGATTTACCGCAGCACGGAGGGTGCATACCCACTTCTTGAATGGGTGGAAGAAAAACCAGTTGTGGACAACCGTGCAGCATTCGAAGGAGTGTATCTGCCCTTTCTGGAAATGAGGATGCAGAAAGAATTTGATAAACTATATGTGTGGAGAGAAAGCGACATCATCGCCACCGTGGCACTGGTATATGATTTCAAGAGCAAAAACATCGAGTGGTTTCCCTCCTCCTTAATGAATGACTCTACGGCCCTCATTGAGTTTTTGATGGTTGCCCCAGAATATCAGGGAAAGGGATACGGCAAAGGGGCGCTGGAATATGCAATAAAAAAGCTTCGTGCAATGGGGAAAAGGGCGTATGTGGTGACCTCAAAGCATCTCGGCGCGTATGATTTTTACAGAAAACACGGATTCAGTGATGTGCGCCGTTACAGAGAGTTCGTCATCATGGTGCATGATTAGGACAGTTTCTATTTACCGGGAGTTCAAAGGTTGAAAAGAAATTCCTTTCTCCATCGTAGTAAAAAATGTTTCTGATGTAGTTGTCCAGACCGTGAATGAGTTTGAGCGCTTCCTGCACCTGAAATGCCGCAATGATACTTGTGGTGTTCACATCCGCCGCAAGCTTTGGCTCGAAATATACAATGTCCTTTCCGGTGCAGCTGAAGCGTTTCTGCATGATTTTTGCATGGGTGATATTCATCCCGCATTCAAGGCAGCTTGTGCGGGGCGGCACCACCACCTGCACCTTCCCCACCTGGCCATGGGTTGCGCCGTCGATGTAGGGTACCCTGTGATAGTAACAGGATGCATTCACATGGAGGCGTGCTGCCACGTTATCAACACACCCGAGCGCGATGTCGTGCTGTGAAATGAAATCCTCCTGCATCTCCTCAATTCTTCCAGTATGCACATTCACCTCAATGCTGCCATCTATCTCCCTCAGTTTTTCTGCCACCACCTCCGCCTTGTACCGGCCCCTGCGTGCATCATCATCACTGAAAAAAATGCACCTGTTCAGATTTGAGGTGACAACACGATCCATGTCAATAATGCTGAAGTGTGCAAATCCCGTGAGAATGAGATTTTTGCACACTTCGTTACCGAGGGCCCCCGCACCTACCACCAGCACCTTCGTTTTTTTCACGGTGGGGAGGTCAAACCACTCAAAAAGTTTCAACCGGTTGTATCGATCCTCATCCATATCACCGGCCCGTATGACCATGGTATGAATCAATAATGTGTTTAAAAATGTGACAGATTTCTCACTCTGATTTCTCCGCCGATGTCACGGATGAATGATGCAACACTCTCTGGAACAAGATTTTCCCACTCCTTCCCCTCAGCCATTCGCTTTCGGATTACCTTTCCCTGATATTTCTCCCTATGGAACAGGGGGGCTCCCTTCACCTCGTAACCGTCCCTTTCAAATATCTCCTTCACCACGGCATTGTTTGAAATCACCACATCAAATGAGGGCGTGAGGTCCGCAACGTGCTTTCCGTATACACCGTGCCTTCGGATGTCCGGGACAGGGACAATGAAATATTTTTTCACGTCAAGCTCACCGAGTGCGCGGTCAATCATCTCGTACCGTTCTCCCGCTGTAAATGGATTCTCGAAAGACAGACTCTGGTATGCTGAGCCTATGGCAAAAATGAGTTCGTACTCCTGCGCGTGCTCGGCAAGGTGAACATGTCCCAGATGAAAGGGCTGAAACCTTCCTAGGATAAGAGCTCTCACAGCACTAATAGTGCCGGCGATAATTAAGTTTTCTGTTTTCACAGCAATGACCATTAATACGGAGATAAAGGTTAAGATGACATCCCCATACAAACTTCTCCGGCATCATGCCCTCTCATAAGGATAACCTTGTTTATACAAAGAGCTTGAATACAATGTAGGTGATAATCACCATGACAGTACCGTGCCTCAATCCGGGAAGGATTTTTCCCTCCGAGAGAGCGCCGGCCACAATGCCACTTCCCACTGCCTGGGAAAGCGCCGTGCATATGTAGATAAATTCGTATTCCTCCAGCGAAAGACCTGAACCACCGCCGCCGAGCGCCGAGCCAGCCTCTTCTGTTGCAGCATACAGTTCTGGAAGAAACATGCCTGCAAGGGCGATGATGACTGCGAGAAATACAAAAAATGAAATATAGATGATCATGAGATACAGCTGCATCTCTGTTTTTCGTTCCCTCTGGAGAATCTTTATCTCCCTGACATTTCGTGCGGCCGCCTCAATCACATCGGCTATCTTTCCGCCCGCTTCCGATGCCTTGACCACCATGGTGGTGGTCCGCTGGACCAGGGGGGTTTTTATCCGCTCTCCGAATCTCTGGAGTGCCTCACTGAATGACATGCCCCATGATATCTGGACAGCCATTCGTTTGATTTCAGGGGTGAGGTATCCGTAGTCTCCCTTGGCAGACATCTCAACAGCCCGTGTCAGCGTCATCCCCGCCTTTCTTGATTCTGCAAGGTCGCGTAAAAACTCAGGGAATCGTTCTTCTATCAGATTAACCCGTTTGTAGCACACATATTCATAAAAGCCAAAGGGTCCTATGGAGGAAAGGATGGCAAAAATGGCAAAATCAATGGCATTTTTTTTGGAAAGCGCCACGGGGCCGATGGCATGAATGTGGCCAATCTCCACCAGAATGGCAAGGGCAATGAAAATGGCTGCAGCCACCGCAGAAGATGAGAGTACGATGATTCTGTTCAGCAACTCAATGTCGTATTTTTCCCGTATGATGCCCGTTTTTTCCGGGAGTATGAAGATGATATAGAGAATGAGGACAACGAGCAGTGCAATGCTGATGAAAATGAGTGCATACGCCCACTGGAAGCCGCTGAGTTGCACCTCCCCTGGAAGTTTGACGACAGCAAGGAGATTGACCAGGATGAATATTACTATCAGTGAAACGATGACCAGATAAAGGACATTTCTTCTCAGCACCACCTCCTCCTTCACCGACTTCCCGCGCTCGTAAAGACCCGTGATGGACGCAAGGGGGGCGGGCATTTCTGCCCCTGCCATGAGGGATGCCATCCATGAAATGAGGGCAATGTTCAAAAGAAAGAGAGGGTCAGCCATGTTTCTGACCACCCCGGGAATTCCTTCAGGGAGATGGTATCCAATGTCGAGCTGCGAACCCACCACAATGACCGCAAAGATGAAGGCAAAAAAGAGGAAAATTGGATATGCCGTTGTCCTTTCCACCGTGGGCACGGAAAAGACGGTATAGAGCATAATCATGAGCACGCATCCCATGAGAATGTTGATGAGTACCCTTGAAAGGCCGAGGCCGAAAAATACAATGAAGACATTGAGTAGCGTGGTGAACACAATGAGCACAAATGCCATCAGTGAGGAGAAATAATACCGCCACTCCTTCTCCTTGTATTCATCAGAAAGAAAGACAAGCATGTCCTCCTTTATCCGGCGCTGAATCCAAGAGAATATAAGAAAGGCGATAAGTGCTGCACCGAAAAGTACGTTGGAGAGCATGAAGTCCTCCCTGATTCTGAAAATAACGGATGCAATGATGACTGCCGCGGAGGAACCGAATGCCACCAGAGTTAATCGCCTTCCTATCATGTCATACCTCCGGAGACATGGATTGTATCACAATGGCAAATCCCATGTTTGCAAGCGGGAGCATAACAAAGGCAATCACATACATGAGGGTTCCGGAGCTTGCGCCGCCACCAAACATGGCCATGACGGAGAACATGATGATGAGAAACAGCGGGGCTGCAATCACCACCGTCACATAGCTCTCCGCAAGCACCCCCAGCGTTTGAAGGAATTCCTTCTGCTGCCGCCGGTTTTCCCTCATATATTCCTCGGCCTTGGCAAGGAAATATTTCTTTAAATCGCCTCCCGAAGTGATGGTGGTGATGGCACCCTGCAGAAATTCCTGGAATTTGATGGAGGGTGTTCTCAGCGATGCAGTTCTCAGTGCAGTGATGATGTCGATATTGAAGATGGCAATGTCCCGGTAAATCCATGCACTCTCCTTGTGAACCTCACCATATACCGGTTGTTCCGCAAGGCTTTTGAAAATTTCCGAGGGAAGAATGCCCGCGGTGGACATGGCAGCAATAAAATTGAGTGCGTAGGGGAGTTTGATATCGATATCCTTTTTCCTTGCATTGGCCCTGCTCTCCGGGATCATCATGGTGATAAAATATGCCAAGGCACCGAGTAGGATGGGGGAGGGAATGACAATCGCCAGCAGTTTGGCAGGAAGCGTGACGAAGGAGGGAAGGACAAACAGATAGAGTATGACCAGCACAATACCTACAATCCCTCCAAGAAGTCCGTTCATCCATGCGAATGAGATGTATGCCTCCGGTCGTACCTCCATGAATGCCTTTTCTATCGCCCGTTTTACATACTCAATCTGCGTGGATTTTGATGCCCTTCTGCCAAAAATCCGGTAGCACAGACTTTGATACTTACTCAGCATACTCCTTCACTTCCTCCCTCACCTTTTCCATGACTTTCTGCGGATCCTTGTAATATGCGGCAACAATGTTTCCCACATCCACGTAATGCTTGATTCCCCTGTCCACCATCCACTTTATCACCTCCACCCTTCTTTCGAACTCCTCGTTGAGTTCGCGGTCTGTCCAGTTTCTGTGTTCTGCAATGTTATCCATGATGTGCCCCTTCCCATAGTATTCATATGTATCCTTTCTCGGATTCCATCGAAATACGTCATTGGTGAGTATGTCCTCTGTGGTGGGGTCGATGCCCACCACCTCCACCAGCTGTTTTATTCTCCTCACCCTCTTTTTCCCTATGCGCACCTGCGCCTGTATGGCAACGATATCCAGTGCTTGGAGCTGGATACGGGGTATGTTGATGGGTTCTCCCTCAAGCCGGTGAACCACCGAGAATATCGAGTCCGCATGCATGGTGGAATAGACCGTGTGCCCGGTGGCCATGGCCTGAAACAGCACCACGGCCTCTATTCCTCTGATTTCACCCACGATGATGTATTCAGGACGCTGCCGCAATGCTGCCTTGAGCAGGTCAAACATACCCACCCTGCTCTCCTCCGCTTCTGCACTGGTCTCCCTGGTGACCGAGGCAATCCAGTTGGGATGGGGGAGATTGATTTCCCGGGTGTCCTCTATGGACACGATTTTCATCTGCGGAGGAATGAAGAGTCCAAGCGCATTGAGGGTGGTGGTTTTTCCCGATGCGGTTCCACCGGAGATGATGGCTGATGCGCCATGTTCAATTGCCATCCACATATAGGCAGCCATCTCGGGGGACATGGTGTTGAATTCCACCAGATGAGTGGGAGTGAACGGCACTTCCCTGAAACGTCTGATGGTAAAATTTGAACCCATGGCCGAAACCTCCCGAGCAAGGCACGCCTGCAATCGCGAGCCATCGGGCATGGTGGCGTCCAGAAGGGGCCTTGCAATGGAAATGTGCCTGCCGCATTTCTGGGCAAGCTGGATGACGAAGGAATCCAGTTCATTGTCCGTCTGAAATATGATGTTTGTCTTCACCGACTCATAGTTCCGGTGGTAGATGAAAATGGGAGTGCCTGCCGCATCACAGGATATGTCCTCTATCATGGGGTCCCTCATCAGCACATCTATCTTTCCGTATCCAAGGAAGTCCCTGACAAGATAATACATGAGTTTTTCCTTTGTGACATCATCCATACCTATCGAATAATCCTTTATGATACGGTTGACATTTGACCGAATGTATTCCTTTGCCTCATCTTCACTGAATTCCGAGAGTTCAATGTCCATGGTTTTCAGCAGAGTTTCCTTTATAAAGTTGAGTAGTTTTCTCTGCTCCGTATTCAACCTCGGTTCGATTACCTCATACAGATACTCATGAGCCTTATTATCATATAAGATGCGCACATATGAGAAGGGTTTGGTGACGGGATGAAGCTCCACCACTTCAATATGCTCCTCAGTGGGCGGAGATATGTCCACTATTTCCTCATATTCTCCAAAAAGTTTTTCAACATCCTCCCCTCTTTTTATTTTGGTGAGGCTCTCCTTCGCCCTGAATCGTTCCTCCATTTCATGAATGTTCTTCAATTCTTCCAGAATTTTTTTCCTGGTTGCAAGGATATCATTTATGTTATACCGGCCGAGGAGAAATCCTGCCTTCTTTCTCTCTTCCTTTTCCTCATCTTTCAGTACCACTTTCTTTTTCATTCCGTATATTAAACCCTTTTCATATAATAGATTTATGGTTTTTTATAGAT
>QMSU01000016.1 GCA_003650975.1 Thermoplasmata archaeon | reverse complement strand
TATTTGTCATAGTGTTGCCAGTGATGGTGTTGTTGCTGGAAGAAGAGAGAGACAGGCCATGGACGTTATTTGTCATAGTGTTGCCAGTGATGGTGTTGTTGCTGGAAGAAGAGAGAGACAGGCCATCATAGTTACTTGCCATGGTGTTGTTTTCAATATGGCAATTCTGGGCACCGTTGAGTTCTATTCCTGCATCACCAAAAGTTGACCCGCCGTTCTGTACCGTGAATCCGGAAACATTTACCCAATCAGCAGAAATATACACAACGTCTCCACTTCCACCGCCATCGATAATCGTACCATTTCTATTTTCACCGATTAAATTAATTGATTTACTCACAACAACATTCCCATAATATGTGCCATTGAAAACAAAAACTGTATCGCCATTGCTTGCATTGTCTATGGCATCTTGGATTTTTGAGTAGTTGTTGGGGCCGCTTCCGCCGACATATAAGGTATTTCTTGAGATGTTCTTACCCAGAGTTTGGGTATCTGGGGTATCACCCCTTTCATCATCGATACAGATGTGTTTGTTGTCATCCTGCGGTTCGTAAAAAAGATGTTCTTGTTGCATATATGGATGCGGGCACAACCTGTGTCCTTCATCCTGTAAAATGAAGGGATGGTGTTTCGTTGGTAACATCCACTCTCGTTCAACCACTTGAGGTTCAGGCATCTTCTCATTTTTTTCCCTGCTCTCTTCATCATGTAAAAAGAGAGAAGGGTGCATCATTGGTATTGCTTGTTCTCTTTCAGCCTTTTCGGGCATATTCTTTTCATTTTTTTCTCTGGTTTCAGCATATACCGCAGAGGTATATGCCATTCCCACCATAATTACCACGATAAAAACTGCCAGCATTTTCTTTTTGCCGAACATGTTCTGCCTCCGTTAAGAGTTATCATGAAAAAATATAAAATTTTTGCTGAATGTTTAAATAGAGCCAATAAGTAACGTAACCACATTTCTTTCATGAAACAATGCCGTTGAAATTGGTCAAGCATCTATATCTCTATAAGTTTCTCTGTTTCTTACCGTGAAAGTACCTGAAAAAGCATTATCAAAAAATGAGGCTGAAAATATGAATATTATGCATGAGAGGAGGATGAGTTGCTCATCCGCGCTTCCTACAACCCCGCTTCTTGTCTGAGAATCTCCGCAAGGTCCGTTTTTTCCCAGGTGAAATCGGGATCATCCCTTCCGAAGTGACCATAGCATGATGTCTTCGAGTAAATCGGCCTGAGAAGGTCCAGCTGTTCTATGATTCCCCTCGGAGAGAGCCGGAAATGCTTCAGCACCAGTTCCATTATTTTTTCATTTGGTATCTTCCCTGTGCTGAAGGTATCAATCATCACCGAGAGGGGTCTGGTGCCACCGATGACGTACGAGAGTTGCACCTCGCATTTTTCGCAGATTCCCGCAGCCACCAGATTCTTGGTGATATACCGTGCCATGTAGGCAGCTGACTTGTCCACCTTGGTCGGGTCTTTTCCTGAAAAGGCGCCGCCGCCATGGCCGATGACACCACCATAGGTATCTGCGATGATTTTTCTTCCGGTCATGCCGGAGTCAGCAACGGGACCCCCAATGACGAACTTCCCTGTATTGTTGATGTAGTATTCGGTTTCGTCTCTCAGCCACTCACCGCACACGGGCTGTATGACCTTTTCCTTTATGTCGGCCCTGAGCTGCTCTATATCCACATCGGGGTCATGCTGGGCGGCAATGACAACAGAGGTGATATGCGACGGTTTTCCATCGATGTACTGAATACTCACCTGCGTTTTCCCGTCCGGTCTGAGGTAGGGAAGTATGCCTTTCTTTCTCATTTCAGTAAGTCGTATGGCGAGCTTGTGGGCAAGCGCAATGGTGAGTGGCATGTATTCCGGTGTCTCGTTGGTGGCATAGCCGTTGACCATGCCCTGATCGCCCGCTCCCAGTTCTTCCCCCCGGTTGACACCCCTTGCAATGTCGGGTGACTGGCTGTGAATGCTGGTGAGCACCCCCACCGTGTTGTAGTCAAACCCGTACTCTGGCCGGTCGTAGCCGATATCCCTGATGACAGAACGTACAATCTCGGACGTGTCAACCCATGCAGAGGTGGTGATTTCACCGGTGACTATGACAAATCCCATCCCCACCATGGCCTCGCATGCCACCCGTGCGTTCTTGTCCTGTGCGAGAATCTCGTCCAGCACGCGATCGGATATCTGGTCGCACACCTTATCGGGATGACCCTCTGTCATCGCCTCTGAAGTGAATATAAATGTTCCCTTTTTCATAACATGTGGATGAAAATCTCCTACTTATATTTTGCCACATCCATCTCTGAGTGCATCACGTTCACCAATCCTGGATGACACACAGCATCCCACGCCATGCACCGTCTCTTCACATTTCCTGATGAAGAATGGCAGGGCGTCCGGAAGTGTTCAACACTTGTAGTGCATGCCCTTTCATTTTTGCCTTGGGCATGCCTCAATTTTTGGCATGTGAATATGGCGATGCATGAAAACATTGATTAATTCCTGCGGATTTGCATACCATGACCGAGCTGCTGTACATGAAGAATATCGAGGGAAACTATATACGGGAATTCGACGCCACGGTGATGAAGAGCAGGGATGACTATGTGGTGCTCGATCGTTCGGCATTCTATCCCGAAGGAGGAGGACAGCCTTCAGATACCGGCATCATTGAATGGCAGGGGAGGAAAACCGACGTGGTGAAGGTCACCAAAAAAGGAATCATCAAGCACATCATTTCTGGAGAAAAACCCGCCGAGGGTGAGGAGGTACACGGCGTCATCAACTGGGATATGCGCTATGCCCACATGAAGATGCACACGGCACAGCACATCATCTCAGGTGTGGTATATGACATGTATCGCGCCCGCACCGTGGGAAATCAGATACATGCGGAGTACTCAAGAGTTGACTTCCATCCGGTGAACTTTTCAGCGGACGATTTGAGGAAAATCGAGGAGCGGTGCAATGATATCATCAGAAAACGCGCCCCGGTAAGAATTTACGAGGAATCACGTTCATCACTTGAGCAGCGTGTCAATGAGGAGCGGTGCAACCTAGACCTGCTCCCCAGATCAATCACCACATTGAGGATTGTGGAAATAGAGGGTTTTGATGTCTGCCCGTGTGCGGGAACCCATGTGAGAAACACGGGAGAGATACCGCCCATCACCATCCTCAAAAAGGAGGGAAAGGGAAAGGAGAGGGAACGGATTGTATATAAGCTTGGATAGAAGACCTATCCTGCTGCTCCTGCAGATGGTGAATATGCTTCGTGGCAGTGAGGCATCATTTAACGTTTGATGTTTCTGTGTCTCGCCAGAATCAATGCGGCCGCTGCGGCCCCCATGAACGCCAGCAGTTCGAACCCTGCGATGCCGCCGCCTTTGTCTTTAACAGGTGTCGCAGCGATTGCCCCTGATGGCGGCCCCTCCCCCATGCTGTTTGAGGCACTCACTTTATAGTAGTAGGTCTGGTCGTTGACCACCGCTGTGTCTGTGTACGTGAAAACAGGTCCAAGCGTGATAAGGACACTTCCACCTCCTGAAACATTACTCCTGTATATTGTGTAGTTGGTTATTGGGGAGCCTCCGTTGGAGGCAGGCGCATCCCAGGTGAGTACCACCTGTTTATCGCCTGGTGTCGCATTGACATTGAGCGGCTGTGATGGCACGGTTATATCAGTGGCATATTTCAATTCATGATTGGTATCGTCATAATAGCTGATGTGCACGTGGCTGTTGGAATCTACCGCTATTGAGTTATACATGCCCACGGAGCCGGTTGCATCTATGGTATAATTCGCCCAGTTGCCGTCTTTCGGTTTATAAGCATATTTTAAATCGCCGTTCTGACCGTCATAATAGCTGATGTGAACGCCATCATAAGGGTCTAGCGCCAATGAGTTGTACACACCTGTCTGTGCCTGAGAGTGCACCGTATAATTAGTCCAAGTTCCATCTTTCGGTTTGTATGCATATCTCAGGATGCTGTAATAGGTTCCGCGACGGTAGCTCATGTGCACACTGCCCTCACTGTCCAGTGCGATGGTGTTTCTGTATCCAACCTCACCGCTCCAGTCAACCGTTTCGATGTTCCAGGCGCCATAGGGGAGTCTCTTGGTGGCATATTTTAAATTAGGCGTTCCCCACCATATACTCACTGAGTAACCCACATGGAGATAACGATAGCCTCCCGATTCCTCTATTGCAAGGGAAAGACCCTGACATGTGGTTCCCGCCCCGCTTATGCCGGTCGAGATGGTCCAGCTTCCGCCACTCGGTTTATAGGCATACTGGAGGTTGGTATCATTGAAAAAGAGGATGTAAACACCGTGGTCGGCATCAACGGCTATGGCATTATCGCTACTTCCATAGGTACCGATCTTGACTATGGTGTAGTGTGACCAGCCCCCGCTGCTGGGCCGATACGCATAATTAATAGTGTGATGAGTGCCATCATAATAACTGATGTGCACACCGCCTGATGCGTCCACCGCAAGCGACGTTGCGAACCCGGCTTTACTCCAAGCTATCATCTGCCGTTTCAATGACCCAGTTCTCACCCATCGCTTTATATGCATACTTCAAATCCTTGTTGGCATAGTCGAAATAGCTGATATGGATACCTCCGTTATCATCAACCGCTATGGCCGTATCATCATGGCCAACATCGCCAGCTGAGTCCACCGTTTCAATAGTCCAGGAAGCACCCGATGCCCGCAAACAAGATGGATGTGCCATATTCATGACAACGAAAACCATCAGCAGGACTCCTGTACTCATACCTACACGTCTACAATAATATGCACATTTCCTCATGATGACGCCTCAAATAACTAATGCTGTTGTACCTATTATGCTTTTCGCTTGTATAATTTAAGGATTGCCAGGATTTGAACAGACGGTGGTTCAGCCCTCATCAAACGTGTGAAACACGAGGCCCGTGAGCAGTTTTGGGTCAAACCATGTTGATTTGGGCGGCATGTTTTCCCCGGCATCGGCAATGGCTTCGAGTTCGTCAATGGAGGTGGGGTGCAGATAAAAGACCGCTGCGTTTCCCTCTTCGTCAACAAGCCGTTCGTATTCCCTCCTGCTCACATTCCCCCCAACAAAGAAAATGGAGGGGTCCTTTCGTATGTCGGTGATGCCCAGAACAGGTTCGAGTACCTGCTTCTGAAGTATGCTCACATCGAGAGAATCCACCGTGCCCTCGGGAACATGCTCTGGTGTGAGCTTCCACCATGTTCCCTCATAATACATCTGAATCTCATGCCTTTGCGGCTCATGAAGATCGGTCAGTGGCTCCACATTCATTTTCTGCCGGAGTCTGTCCATGAAACGGGTGTGGTCCAGCGTGCGGATGACACGGTTGTAGGGGAGAATCCGCACCTCATCATCGCTTGCGGCAAATATCATGGCATATTTCGTTTCTTTTCCTCCGTGCTTCTTCCAGTTGTGCCATGCCGCGGCGATGCGGTGGTGTCCGTCGGCGATGTAAAGTGGTACATCACTGAAAAGCGATTTGATGGTAGCAATGGCGGCATCGTCGTTCACCTTCCACAGGCGGTGGCGGTAGCCGTATTTTTCGAAATCGAATACGGGTGTATCGCGGGCAATCTCATTCATTACCTCTTTTATTTTCTCGTTCCTTCTGAACACTGTCCAGACAAGGCCAGTATGCGCCCTGAGGGCCTCTATATGTTTGATGCGGTCATGCAGTGGCTTTTCACGCGTCTCCTCATGTTTTTTAATGAGTCCCTTTTCGTAATCGGCAAGCGATACACCGAGGATAAATCCCCTCTGGCGGAATTCGTCGTTCGCCTCCTCATAGAGATACATTGACGGTTCGTCCCTCACCATATTTTTCCTGAGTCGTTCAAAGGCACGCTGTGCATTCAGGTACCGGTCCCCATCATCAGACGGCACTATCATATGAATGGCAGACTCCTCGTTTTTCCTGAGTTCGGCCAGTTCCTGTTCCCCGATGACGTCATAGGGTTTTATGCAAAACGTTTCTGGATGCAGCGGACGAAGCCCTGCAAACTCTTTTACATCAACCATGAAAGGGCATGGAAACTGCCTATAAAAAAATTGTCAATGAAGCACCAGAATACCTTTTTATATCTGCTCACATTATTAATATGATGAAGACGTACGTAACCATCACGTTCAGCAGCGAGGGATCAAAACCGTCAGAGGTGGAACGGCGTCTCTTCGGTATAGGACTGCAGGCAATCCAGGGAAGGTACGACTTCGTCTACGAATGGGAGCGGGACCCTTCCATGAGCGATGTGATGGACCTGCTCGACAGAATTCAGGAAGTACTGCGGGGCACCGAAGTATTCTTTTCCATCGAAACCCTCTAATGAACCGCAGCCTGATTTTTAATCCATTCACTGAGCGGGGTTGGTGAAATTTTTATCCAAGGCTTCCCACTTCCTTTTCAACCTCTTCCAAAATTTCGCAGGATTTCACCAGCTCCTTCATTCGAGTGTGGTCGGGATACAGCGGCCGGTCCTCATCCAGAAAGTCAACGTACTTTCGTATGACCTCCTTTGCCTTTGCCACCCCCCTTCCCGGTTTATACTCCCGGAAGTCCAGGGCCTGCGCCGCCGCCATGAATTCTATGCCGAGTATACCGTAGGCATTGTCGAGAATCTGGAAGTTTTTAATTGCCGTGTTCATGCCCATGGAGACAAAATCCTCCTGGTCAGCAGCGGCAGGGATGGATTGAATTGATGCCGGTGCCGAGAGTATGCGCTGTTCCACAATCAGCATGTCGGCGGTATACTGACTCAGCATGAGGCCGGAAAACATGCCCGCCCCCTTTGTGAGAAATGCGGGCAGACCCCCGCTCAATGCCGGATTGTTCAGGCGGTTGAGTCGTCGTTCAGACATGACGCATACCATGGTTATGGCGGCTCCCGCCATGTCCATGGGCAGGGATACGGGTGATCCCTGAAAATTGGCTCCAGAAAGCTGGAGGTCCTCATCCGGGAAGAATACCGGGTTGTCCCCCACGCCGTTGAGTTCGATTTCAACCTGTGAGCGGGCATACTCCAGTGCATCGTGGGCAGCACCGATAACCTGTGGCGTGGAGCGCATTGAGTAGGCATCCTGCACCCTCGTTTTGATTCTTCCTTCCTTGAGATCCCCTCCTTCAATGAGTTTATTGATTGCCTGTGCGGTGCGAATGGCACCCTTGAACCCCCTGGCGATATGAAGCCGCTCGTCGTACGGCTTCATGTTTGCCTTCAAAGCTTCCAGCGACATGGCCGCGGCAATTTCTGCCTGTTTCAGCCATCGCTCCGCATCGTAGAGAAATATGGCGCTCATGGCAGTGAGTAAGTTGGAGCCATTTATGGCCGCAAGTCCGTCACGGGCCTGCAATCCCGGGATTGGAATGCCCGCCCGTTCCATTGCCTCCCTTCCGTCCAGAAGCTCCCCCTTGTAGTATGCCTTTCCCTCCCCCAGGAGGACAAGCGCCATCTGGGCCATGGGTGCGAGGTCTCCGCAGGCACCAACAGATCCCTTCAGACACACATAGGGTGTGACACCCTTGTTCAGCATTTCTATGAGGGTGAGCGGTATCTCGGGACGGCATCCGGACTGACCATGGGCATGCACATTCACCCTGCTCACCATGGCCCCCCTCACGTACTCGATGGGTGCCGGGTCTCCGATGCCAGCGGCATGGTTGTATATCAGGTATTTCTGGAACTGTTCCACCTGTTCGTCTGTGAGCACCACTTCGGAAAATTCCCCTATCCCCGTGTTCACGCCGTACATTATCTCCCGTGCCTTGAGCTTCTTTTCCAGCATGGCCCTGCATTTTTTGATGCGTTCCAGCGCTTCAGGATGAAGTGCCACCTTCTCATGATGCCGTGCCACAGCAACCAGTTTCTCTACTGTCAAATTTGAACCGTCCAAAACTATCATTTTTTCACCTCCGGAATTTTTATATTCATTTTTCTCGCAAATGCAATTGCCTCCTCATACCCCGCATCCGCATGCCTCACCACACCGAGGCCGGGGTCGGTTTTGAACACGCGTTTTATCCGCTCATCCGTTTCTCTTGTACCATCGCACACCACCACCATGCCCGCATGGGTGGAAAGACCTATTCCCACGCCGCCGCCGTTATGAATGGACACGTTGTCGGCTCCTGCCGCACAGTTGAGCAGTGCATTCAGGAGCGGCCAGTCTGCAATGGCGTCGCTTCCATCCCTCATCTTTTCGGTTTCCCGGTTGGGGGATGCCACACTGCCCGCATCGAGATGGTCTCTTGTGATGGCAACGGGGCCGATGATACCCTCCCTCACCATGCGGTTTATCTCGAGAGCAAATCGATCCCGCTCGCCGTAGCCGAGCCAGCACACACGTGCGGGCAGTCCTTCCCACGGCAGGTGATTCTCCGCCTTTGTGATCCAGTTGGTGAGAATTTTGTTCTCCGGAAACATCTCCATGACCATCCGGTCGGTGGCAAGTATGTCATCGGGATTCCCGGTGAGCGCCAGCCATCTGAAAGGCCCTCTCCCCTCGCAGAACATGGGACGTATGTATGCCAGCACAAAGCCCGGATAGTCAAAGGCGTTTTCGACACCTGCCTCATGAGCCTGTCCCCGTAGGTTGTTGCCATAGTCGAAGACCACCGCACCGTGTTTCTGGAACGAGAGCATGGCCCTGCAGTGCTCTGCCATTGATTGCTTTGCGAGTTTGATATATTTTTCGGGCTCCTCCCGCCGCAGCTCAAAGACCTCATGGAGGTTGTCGCCATAGTATCCCGCGGGGACATACCCGTTGAGCGCATCATGCGCCGATGTCTGATCGGTGACCACGTCGGGAATGATGCCCCGTTTGATGAGTTCGGGATGCACATCCGCACAGTTCCCGAGAAGACCTATGGAAGCGGCCCTGCCCTCGCCGACTGCCTGTTTCACCATCTCCAGCGCCTCATCCAGGTCATCCGTCCTTTCATCGCAGTATCCCGACTTTATACGGCGGTCTATGCGGTGCCCGTCACACTCAACCACGAGGCCGACGCCGCCGGCCATCTTGATGGCAAGGGGCTGGGCACCACCCATACCTCCCAGTCCTCCTGAGAGCACAAATTTTCCTCTGAGCGTACCGTCGAAATGCTTCCGTGCAAGGGCGGAAAATGTTTCATAGGTTCCCTGGATAATGCCCTGGGTACCGATGTAGCACCATGAGCCTGCGGTCATCTGTCCGTACATGATGAGTCCGAGGTCTTCGAGTTCGTAGAATTTCTCCCATGTGCTCCATTTTGGGACAAGGTTTGAGTTTGCAATGAGTACCACCGGCGCATCCTTCTTGGTCTTGAATACGCCCACGGGCTTTCCCGACTGGACGAGCAGTGTCTCGTCATCCTCCAGTTCCTTCAGGGCGTCCACAATGGCATGATAGCTCTCCCAGTTGCGGGCAGCCTTTCCCGTCCCCCCGTACACAATGAGTTTTTCAGGCATTTCCGCATTCTCGAGATTGTTTTCAAGCATGCGGAGAATCCCTTCCTGCCGCCAGCCTTTGCACCTCAAATCGGTTCCGCGAGCAGCCTTTATTTCCATGTGGGGTAATACCGACACTGTCTTAAGGTTTTTGATGGACGGCAACAAAGAAG
Organism: Thermoplasmata archaeon; assembly: GCA_003650975.1. GTDB lineage: Archaea > Thermoplasmatota > E2 > UBA202 > JdFR-43 > B78-G9. Next base: position 1,527 of record QMSU01000016.1, on the reverse strand, counting down.
GGAGGAGGCATTATTCCATGCCCTGCGTTCTCTTTTCTTCATCCTCTCCTTTCTTTATCTTCTTTTTCTTCTTCCAGGCGCTGAGGGTTTCCTCCACTTCCTCCGAGGGGACAATTTCCATATAAAAACATCAGAGAGTATTATGTATAATTTGCTCTGCATCACAGGAGATCGTCCAGGAAAAAAGGGAGGTCATCACTCCCTGCCATGGCCATGCCTGCAAGACCGGCAATGCCTTTCTCGAGATACCCGGGACAATCGATTTCCTCGGACGGATCATCCACCGGTGCACCGTATTTCACGCCTTTTCGTTCAATGCAGCGTATGCCGTCGAAGTTGAGACAGAACTCGCACTGGACCATGATAAAAAAGAAACGGAGATAAAATATGTTGCGGAAAAAATAAAAAAAACTACAGAGATTCCATTAACCGTTCCAACCCCCATGAGTGGCTTTCATATGAGTGACATTCATTTTTACCTCTGCATTCTGGAATTTTTATCAAATGATGTATGGGCAATCCTTTTCTTTCACTCACTTTTTCCGAATACATTCACAAACACCCTTCTCGTTCTGGGCCCGTCGCCCTCGAAGAAGAAGATATGCTGCCAGGTGCCGAGGAGAAGACGGCCCTCCTTCACAAGGAGAGTCTGGGAGCAGCCGATGAGTGCACTTTTGATGTGGGCGTCGCTGTTGCCCTCAAGGTGGCGATAATCGCTTTGTCCCGGAATGAGTTTCTGAAGCGTTGCCATAATATCCCGCTGAACATCGGGGTCTGCTCCCTCGTTTATGACAACAGCTGCCGTGGTGTGCGGAACGTAGATGACGGCCATACCATCCTTCACACCCTCATGCTCCACCACCCGCTGCACCTCGCGGGTGATGTCAATCATCTGGTTTCTTTGTTCCGAGCGGACGGTGAATTCCTTCATGCTGTTTTATTGAAAGATGGTTTAAAAGGGTATTCATGTTTTCTCCTTCCATTCCTTCAGGGCCAGATGAAGCGTGTTCACCGCCAGCGTGGCACAGTGCTCGTTTTCCTCGGGGAGTCCTCCCAGTTTCTCCAGAAGGTGTGCATCGGTTACACCGCGCACCCGTTCCACTGGCTCTCCTGAAATCATCTTCGTGAGCATGCTCCCGCAGGCAATGGTGGCCCCGCAACCGTCGGTGAGGAACGATGCCCCGGTGACGGTGTTCCCCTCAATTTTCAAAAACAGTTCCATGGTATCCCCACATGGGCCCGTGTACCGTGCATGGGCATCTGCATCTCTCATCCCCCCCATATTGCTAGGATTGAGCCATTCACGGATGACGATGGATGAATAAGTGTTCTCTATTTCCCTCTGCATCTGCTGTTCAAGCTCCCGCGCCCACCGGTCAAATTCATCCTCTTCCATGGCATCATCCGAAATGAGCGAAGGAATATAAAATTTTGGCAGGGGTAGGCACCAATGTCAAATGTGCCCGAAAGAAAATGTCATTTTCCGGCAAAGGGATATGCTTCCTCTCCCCTTTCAGTTGCCGGCAT
>QMSU01000015.1 GCA_003650975.1 Thermoplasmata archaeon | reverse complement strand
ATTCCCTTTTCCAGTTCCTCAATATCGAACGGTTTTCGTATGTAATCGGTGGCGCCCTGCTTCATCGCCTCTATGGCCGTGTCAACGGTGGCGTATGCGGTGATCATGACCACCGGAAGCTGCGGCTTCCGCTTCTTTATCTCCTTCAGCGTTTCTATACCGTCCATGCCCGGCATTTTTATGTCGAGAATAACGAGGTCCACCCCTTCCAGTTTTTTCAAACATTCTGGACCGGAATAGGCGGTTTTCACCTCATACCCATACACTTCCAGAGCCGTCTTTGCGGCATCCACAATCCCTTCCTCATCGTCAACAAACAGTATCTTTTTTATCATTTTTCACCTCGCAAAAGAATATGAAACTGCGACCCCTTGCCAACGGTGCTTTCCACCCATATTTTGCCACCGTGGCTCTCAACAATGTTTTTTGCAATGGAGAGCCCCAGGCCGGCACCGCTCTCCAGGCTGTAAAATGGTTCAAATATTTTTTCTGCATCCTCACTCCTGATACCCCTGCCGGTATCTGCAACGGAGATCCGGATGAAATCTCCCTCCCGTTTTGCGGTGAGCGTGATGGCTCCCTTTTCCGGTGTGTACTTGACGGCGTTGACCACAATATTCTTTATGGCCTTCTCAATTAAATTTTTATCCCCGAAAATGATGGCATCACCGTCAATTTCAACGGTGAATGCCTGCTTTTTCTCCCTTGCTATCTCCTCCACCTCCTCAACGATGGCATCTATCACCTCCTGTGCAGGGAAAAGCTCCTTCCTCAGCTCAAGTTCCTTTGCATCTATGGAGGGAATCTGAAGCATGTCATCGATCAATTTGGTGAGGCGCTTGATATTTTTCTCCATGCGCTCCAGTTTTTCCCTCTGCACTTCGTTGAGAGGGCCGAGCTTTTCCTTCCTCAGCAAATCGGTATACGTCTTTATGGTGGTGAGAGGTGTTTTCAGCTCGTGGGCGATGATGTCAATGAACTCTGATTTCATTTTATTGAGTTTTGCGTCAGCGAGACGTGCATACGCCTCTTCAAGTTTCTGTTTTCTGTCAATGAGTTCCTCAATGAGTTTTTCTTTACTGCTGAGTACCATCTTCTCCTCATCCAGTATGCCGGGTGGCAGTTTTTTGATGAGTTCCCGCCGGTACATCTCCTCCTTCACGTTCTGCGGCAGTTTTCTGAAAAACTCCATCACCTTTCCCTTTATCTCTCGGTCTCTTCCAGAAAAGGCGAGCAGACGAATCAGAAACGTGATGAATTTTTCTTCCATGGCGGTTTCATCATAGGCATATATGGTATGGTATTCAAGCCCCCCCTTCCTGTTTACATGCACCCCTGCGATGTCAATGGACATCCTCAGTTTTTTCAATTCATCTCCCCTCAATTCTCTGATGAAAGGCTCCAGCACCATTTTGAAAAGAATAAAGGGAATGAAATAGGCAATCACCCTTTTGTCGATTTTCCCTATTTCATGCGAAAGTTCCTCCACGATTTCATTATAGGGCACCAGTGCAGAATAGGAGTCAATCAGTTTTGTGAGAAGGTATGAAAATGCGGTGCACAGTTCGTTCATGTTCACTTCCTTCTGCTCGCCGATTAGTTCTTCCATCATCTGCACCTTCAGCCGTTCGTCACTCCCGATATAGCAGCCCGAAAGTATCGGGTACTGTTCAATGCATTCCTCAAGAATCTGTTCGACGTTTTTAATACCCACAAAGGGGGACATCCTCCTGATAAAATGGTTGGCAATTTTTTCAAAGGCGCGTATGAGTGCCACGTCCTCCCGCAATAGCAGCTTGTATTCCGCTCCCTTCTCAGTTTTCAGCGAGGCAAGGAGGTTTTTCTGCGCGATGATGATTGCCACCTCAACAAAAATCAGGATGAACGGATATGGTACCACAAAATAGGGGGAAATATCCGAGAGATACATCATTTCAAAAAAGGAGTAGAGAAACAGAAACGGTGTCAGAAAGAGCACCACAAGGAACCACACCAGATACTGCCGCCGGTATATCACATAGATGTTGGCAGCCAGCAGGAGAATCAAAAGGGAGAGCACGAGGTCAAACGTGAGCGGGAGCAGTGCATTCACTTCATCACCTCCCTCCAGTCAATATATATCTTTACCACTGCGTACACCAGGATGAGAAGCCCTGCCATGATGACATAGTAGGAAAATACCCGTATGGCCAGTATATCAGTACCGACGAATATCCACGGAAGCATGAAAAATACATAGCCGGTGAGAATGGTGGCCGAGCCGGCAACCAGAAAATTGCTTCTTCTTATTTTCACCAGTTTCATGAGCTGCATGAAATATCGATAGGAAAGAATGGGCAAAACAAGCGAGATGAGCGTGAGTATCAGCAACAGTATCCTGAACATATGTATAAAAAGAGAGCTTTATAAAAAAGTTGGGAAAAGGGGGAGGAATTACTCGTATCCCCCGATCATGAGCGACGGATCTCCGAGAAGGACCCATTCCTCAACTGTCTTGCAGTCAATGGGATCCTTTGTCACCGGGAACTGTGCCACATAGTTTGCAATGGCCGTTGAATGCACTTCCCCGAGCACTTCCTTTCCTTCCTGCCCATATATTCTGAAGAACTCCGAGTCGATCCATCCACCAAGTCCCTGGAGGGTATCCGGAATGCCGTCGTCATTGTAGTCTCCCACCAGCCCATATCCAAGACCGGTGCTTCCGATGCTTGCTATGGCACCGCCACCGCCGGTGCTCATTATGCGCCAGCTCCAGCATTTGAATGCCGTTTCTCCCTTATACAGATACTGGTACCACTCTGCACCCTCCCATATCTTGAGTGCATTGAGCACGCTCACATTGAACTGGCTGTTGTGACATCCGCCGACCACGCACACCGGGTACATGCCTTCATTTGAAAGACCTTTCATGTCCCTTACGCCAAGGCCATCTATCCATGTCTCCTCATCGTGCGGTGGGTGCGTTGCCCAGTTCATCGGGTTGCCGTGACCCTCGAAATTGAGGAACCCGCAGCCCTGACTCACTGTGGTTACGACATCGGATACACCGGTGAGGGTGCCCAGAGAGGTGTACAGTTTCACGCCTTCAAATCCTTCCATGTATTCCAGTGACTGCGAAGTGCCCAGTTCTCCCTCGTAATAATCATCACGGGGGAAGGTGTCGCCGCCCACGAGAACCATCTTCTTGAACCAATCCTGATTCTTGGCATAGGTATTTTCATATTCAATGATTCTGTTCGCCACCAAGTCCAAGTCCATCTTGTTTCTGCAGGCAAGGCGGCCCACGTATACATCGGGTGAGAGGTCCAGGGTATCCTTTTTGAATCCACTCCACTCTGCGAATACACCGTTGCCGTTGCTGTCCCAGTCATCGAAGACCGGCTGGCCCTCCTCATACTTGTAAATGTCAGAGAAATACAGGTCGCTGAGATACGTGGCCTCCCAGTCTGACTGATGATCATCAAGATGGGTATATCGCACAGGTGCAAGCCATCGCTCGCTGAACAGGCCTCCCTGTCTTCCGCCCACAATCATGACATATGTGATGCCCCACTGCTCGATGGCATTTTTGATGAAATATTTTATTTTTTCTGCATCATCCCTGCCGGTTGCTGAAAAGTAGGTTCCACCGTATATCTCATTCAAACCCACCACAATTGTTGCCACGCCGTGACTCTCTTTGTGCTGTTTCAATGGTTCAAGGTCTGCCTTCCAATCATCGGGGGCAATGATAAGCAGGTCGTAGGCATCTGTGGCAGGCAGGGGCTGCTCCGCCGGCAGTTCGTAATCGATGATTACCTTTACCTTATCGGTATATGCAAGCGTGTTGGTATGCGGCATATATTTGCATGGATACACAAAAAGCGACAGTGTGACCACCCGTTCCCCGTTATAGAGGCCCACGGTTATGCGGTAATCTGCAAATGATTCTGGAAATGCCTGATTGCTTTCATACACTGCCCCCTCCTTTACCACCAGTTTCCCCTGTGTCGTGAGCAGGGAAACCATAGGGTACGGTTCTATTTTTTTCGGGAGCTGTATTTCGCTGGTTGCTCCCTCATTCACCGTCACCTGAAGTGTTGTTCCGAGTGGAAAGCGCATCACATCCACCGTATACGGGAGAATGGGTTTTCCCTCCTGCATGAGAGACTTTGTGTCATCCATGGAGACAATGACATAGTTATCTGTTTCGGTTACCGTGGGCTCGCTGAATTCGTATGTCTTCTCTATTACCGTGCTCTTTTCTTCGCTTATCGGTTCTTCATTGCTCACTCCCGCGAGAGCTGCTCCGAACAAAAATATACCAACCACCAGTGTTGCGATTACCTTTTTCATGTTTCATCACTCATCTTTGGAATTGACGGTTATATATAAATGTATCGACGACAAAATGGGAGACTGTCAAGTTACTCATCCCACACTTCTCATGTTCTTATGAATGATGATAAAAGGCAGTTCCAGACATGTTCATCCCATGCGCTCTTTCCTCCTTTTTCGAACTTTATTCAATGCAACCGGTATGAGCACGGTACCTCATTTTCTCAATCAGATGAACACGTGCATTTTTATCTTGACAGTGCCACGAAATGGAAAATTTTGATGACAGTCAATGAAAGGTGTCCGGCACCATAGGCGGTACCGGCATAACAATTCCCTGATTCTTGCCCCGCTACAGTATTATTGGCGGTTCAGCAAAGAACCGTTTCTCGAAAAATGCGGGATCCACATGGCTCCAGTCGTCAAAATCTCCTGTACCATGGGTTCCGTCTGAATAGTCGATTATGTTCCATGCATATCGATAATTCATGCAGCTCTTGTAGTTTTCATATATGCTCCATCCCGGCAGCCATGGATAGTTATTTGTACTGTTATCGCAGCCGTGGTAAGTATGCCAGAATATGCCCAGCGTGTGCCCCAGCTCATGCATGAAGAGGCTTCCCATGGCGGTCTCTCTGGCAAGGGGCGTGAAACGATAGTTTTTGATAACCCGTGTTCCCACCACAAAACAGTTGAACGTGTCGTCATTGGTGGGCCAGTACGAATATCCTGCCACCTGCCTGTGTGCGGGAAAGGTGTACTGGGCCATGACACAGTAGCGGAATATCCCCTTTCTCCATGCATTTTCCCCGTTATGAAGGAAATGGGTTTTATAGTACGCGGAGAGTTTTTCCTGGGTGTAGAACTTTTCATAGGGAAGAATCTCCCCGCCGCCTCCCATCAACCCATCATCAATGTGGAGCTGAATGTTGTGTTTCGTGAATGCCGATATGACCTTCTCCTTTGAATATTCCGGAAGCGTGGTGGTGCCAAAAACCGGGTTTTCCATGAAATCGACCTCCACAAACACGTCCTGCCTGAATGGATCTGCACCGTATTCTGCCATCATATACTCCTCCACATTCTGGATGCCATCGTTATCATCATCCAGCGCAGTGTGGTTTTCCCACGTAAACGGGTCGTATCCATAGGTGACCTCCCACTCAATGGGCACACCGTCGTTGTCATAATCCTTTCCGGAGTCGCTTTCGAGCGGGTCGGTATGGTATATGTATGTTTCCTCGTACCACGTCAACCGGTCTCCGTCAGCATCTGTCTGATACACGCTGAACCAGAGTTCGTAATCGTTCTCTCCTGTGGTGCCATCTTCAGTGCCTGACACGTGTCCATATCCATTCTCATCTTTCAGAAAATCATCTCCCCGCCATGCACCGGTTTTTAGGGAATAGTTGAGATGGAGTATGGTACCCGTGTAGTCTCCCGTTCTCGGACTTATGTCGCACGGTATTTCTGCCCCACCATTCATCTCATACATCTTCACCGTTATGATGACGTATTCTTTGCTGTCATTGACGTCCTGGATGTATCGCCATCGTGGGTAGGTATCAATACCTCCCCATGGGCCCACCTTTCTCGTGGTTTTCCCATCAATGGTAAAATCCATGGCAACCACCGGTTCCTCACCGTATTCAAAATCAACTTTCCGGATTCTATCTATTCTGAAAATGATCTCGATATCGGTCGTGGGATCATAATCATCGATGACAATTTCATGTGCCTCTGCCGTTCCTTCCTTGTGGGTCTCGTGGTAGATGACAATGGCAGCAAAAATGACCAGAACAATGGCCATGAATAGCAGGTATCCGCGTCTCTCCATGGAATTAAAGGGAATGTGATATTAATTGTTTATCCCGGTTGTGGATATCCTTCTTTGATACGATAAGGACACAATCGAACGAGGCGACACCATACATTGAACCTGGATATAGGAGGAATTATCCTCAAATGAATGAAAGGTATGTGTTCATTGGTCGTTTTCCACTCTGGGTTCTCATGAAATTGATGTGGACATGCTTCTTCTTCCCTTTCATTATATCAGAAATAGAAAAGAGGGAAAGGATGGTTTTGCGTGGCTCAGCCTGCGTAGTAATCCGCCGGGTACGGCTCCGGCTTCAACCCCTTTCGTTCCCTGATTTTACGGGTTATCTCATCCTGCAGGAACTCAGGCAGTACTTCAAAGCCCATATTTTCCGTGCTCCAGAGCACCCTTCCTCCCGTGGCACTTCGTATGGCAGAGGCAAAACCAAACATCTCCGCCACCGGTGCCTTGGCATTGATGATGCTCATGTCACCTTCGTTTTTGATGTCAAGAATGGTTCCCCTCCTCTGGGACATCTCACGGGTGACGCTGCCCATGAGTTCGTGGGGGACGGAAATGAACACCTTCTGCATCGGTTCCAGAAGAATCGGTTTTGCCAGTGTGAGCGCACCATATATGGCATTTCTCATGGCGGGTATCAGCTGGGCAGGTCCACGGTGGATGGCATCTTCATGGAACTTTGCATCCACCAGCCGTATTTTCACGCCCTGCAGAGGTTCAGCTGCCTTTGGTCCGGTGGCGCAGACCTCCTCAAAGGCCTGCTTGAGAAGTTCCTTGGATTCGAAAAGATGCTGGATACCCTTGGTGACATCGGTGAGGATATTGGTACCCACAATGGCAAATACGCCCTTTGCCTCTTCCTTACTCATGCCGAGTTCCTCCAGTTTTTTGGCTATCTCCTTCTTGTGTTTTTTGACATTTTGTGGCAGTTCTCCCTCGAGCAACGCCTTTTTCACGCTTTCCTCCAGTGGCTCCGCTTCCACGTACAGGTAGTTGTGCTTGTTGGGCGATTTCCCTTCAAACTTCGGCGATTTCTGCTTGACGGTTTCCCGGTAAATGACCGTCGGCTCCGAGGTAATGATGTCAACCTTGTACTCGTTTTTGATGCGGTACTCTGTCACCTCGAGATGAAGTTCCCCCATGCCTGACATCAGATATTCGCCTGTTTCCTGATTTATGGAAACCTGTATGGAGGGGTCAGCCTTGTTGACATCTCTGAGGACCTTCACCAGTTTCGGCAGGTCGGCCGGCCGCTTTGCCTCCACTCTCACCGTGACCACCGGCTCGGATATGTGCCGTATGCTCTCGAAGGATTCCATGTCAGGTTCTGTGGTGACCGTTGCCCCGGCATATGCATCCCGCAGACCGGAGATTGCCGCTATGTTGCCGGCAGGAACATCCTCCACAGTGATGCGGTCATCCCCCACCATCACCGCAACCTGCTGTATTCTGGAAGGCTTTGTCATACCCACCACCTGCACTTCCTGCCCCTCTTTTAATGTACCGGAAAACACCCTTCCAAAGGTGATTTCTCCCGCATGTGGGTCAATGATTATCTTGGTGACCATCAGTGCGAGGGGACCCTTTGGATCGCATTCTGTCATCGCCTTCCCTATCTTGCTGTCCAGCTCACCACGCCATATGTTTGGTATACGGTACTTCTGGGATTCCTTCGGGTTGGGAAGATGCTCAATGACCATATTGAGAGTTACCTCATGAATGGGTGCCTTTTTGGCAAGCGCCCGCTGGTCATCATTTTTGCAGTACTCGTAAATATCCTTGAAAGTAATGCCCGTTTTCTTCATGTACGGCACCGAGATGGCCCAGTTATGCAATGCGCTGCCAAACGCAACAGAACCGTTCTCCGGTTTCACCAGCCAGTCCTCCCTGTGCTCCTCAGGTGCCATCTTTTTAATGAGACGGTTGACCTCGGTGATTATTTTGACAAATCGCTGCTGCATCTCCTGCGCATCCAGCTGGAGCTCGTTTATGAGGCGGTCCACCTTGTTTATCAGCAGCACCGGCTTCACGCGCTCCCTCAATGCCTGTCGCAGCACCGTTTCGGTCTGGGGCATCACGCCCTCCGAGGCACATACCACCACAATGGCACCGTCCACCGCCCTCATGGCCCGCGTAACGTCACCGCCGAAATCCACGTGCCCCGGAGTGTCAATGAGGTTGATGAGGTACTCGCTCCCGTCCCATTGATGCACCATGGAAGCGGCTGCCGAGTTTATGGTAATTCCTCTTGCCTGCTCCTGCTCATCGTAATCGAGGACGAGCTGCTCTCCGGCGAGCTCCTCTGAAATCATGCCGGCACCCGCCAGCAGATTGTCAGAAAAGGTGGTCTTGCCATGATCAATGTGAGCGACCACGCCGATGTTTCTGATTTTTTCAGGAATGTATCGCAATTCCTTTGCCTTCTTAATATTCTCTTCCTTTCTGCCCACTTCATCACCTTGCGCTTTTCGCTATGCGTTCAATTTCGAGCATCTTGCTCACTGCAAAACTGGCAGCGTCGTCATTTGCCGCATGAATGATTTCATCGGCCAGACACTCCGCAATGCTCTTTTTATTCTTGAATGTCTTGGAGACCGCACCCTTGCAGAGATTCCGCAACACAATATCCAGCCGCCTCAGCGGGGCGCTGTCCACCGCCATGGGTACATAGATGCCGCTCAAAAAGAGACGGGTTGTCTCCTCGCGCGGTGCTGCATTCTCTATGGCTCTCACGAGAATCTGGACAGGATTTTCCTTTGTCCTCTTCTCTATGATTTCGAAAGAATTCTGTACGGCCTTCAGGGCCTTTGCCTTCTTGCCGTTGTACTTCTCGGTTCTCATCAGATTATTTGTCAGCCGTTCAATGAGCGAGAGATTTGCCTTCTTGAACCGCCTGTTGGCATGCCTGCCGTGGGTGTGGAGTTTTTTTTCATCGAAGTTCATGTATCGTGCGAGTCCTCTGTCACGTACCACAATATTCTCAACATCATATTTTCCAAATAATAGCTCGGACATATTACCTCACTGGTTTCTCCAATTTTCCCCTAACCAATTCCTCCAATGATACGTTATTGACCTTAATAACCTTATATCTCACACCGGGGATGTCTCCCTTTGAACGGCCCATTCTTCCTCCGATGCCCTCAATGAGCACCTCGTCGTGCTCATCAATGAACGTGATGGCCTTATCTCCCGGAGCGAATGCGGTGACGATCTTTCCATTTTTGATGAGCTGCACCTTCACACATTTCCGGATGGCAGAATTGGGCTGTTTTGCCTCGATGCCTACCTTTTCAAGCACGATGCCCCTCCCCTGCGGGGATGTCCCCAGAGGCTCTGTTTTGCTTTTGAGGCCAAGCATCCGGCGCTTGTAGTATCTATCATGCCATACCATCTTCTGGTGGCGGTTTTTTGCTTTCCGTGCTGCATACATTCCTTTACCCATGCTAACAGGCAAATATGCTTCTGGTATATAATAATAACGGCCTCAAAAAACGGAGTGAGAAGAGGGGTTTCAGCCACTGTGAACAAGGTGCGCATACCAGTGGTACCTCTCTGCCATCAGGTCTTGATCCCTTCGGTTACATTTCAATCCAACAGAAGGCCGATATACTTAAAAAGCAGTAGCACATATCATTTAGTAGGGATGAAAATGAAAAAAGGCATTATAGTGGCGTTGATGGTAATAGGTTCGCTGGTTACCATTGTTCATGCAAATGGTGGCCCGGAAGCTGATTTCACATGGACACCGGCAAGTCCCTCCACTGCCATGAACGTGAATTTTATCGACCAGTCCACCAATGAGTCGGATATCGTTGAATGGGTGTGGAATTTTGGAGACGGCGGCGGCTCAACCCTCCAGAATCCCACGCACAAATATACCACACCTGGAGACTACAACGTGACGCTGGTGGTGGTGTGGAACATCAGCGGGAATCTCACCGCCGATATTGCAGAAAAGGTCATCAGTATAGCCAACCAGGACCCGGTGGCCGATGCAGGCCCCGACCAGATGGTGACGACAAAACAGGTGACACTCAATGGAAGTGCAAGTTATGACCCCGATGGAGAAATCGTGAGTTACGAATGGGATTTTGGCGATTCCACCACAGGAAACGGGGTAACGGTGCAGCACACCTATGCAGTGGACGGCACCTACACGGTCACTCTGACGGTGACGGACGATTTTGACGCGGAGGATGAGGACACTGCACAGATAATCGTTGATACCACTTCCCCGCAGACCACACTGGACCTCAACGGTACACTTGGGGCCCATGGCTGGTACATCACCAACGTGACGGTCACCCTCACGGTGAATGAAACCGTAAGCGGCATCAACGGCACCTACTACAAGGTGGATGACGGAAACTGGACGCTCTACCAGACACCCTTTGTCATCTCAGATGAGGGAACGCACACCCTCCAGTACTATTCCAATGATAATGCAGGAAACACCGAGCAGGTGCACAACGTCACCATAAAGATAGACAAAACCGCTCCCACCGCAACACTGGTGACACCTGAAGAAAAGAGAGTGTATATATTCGGAAGGGGAATACTTCCCGCCCTCCGGAAAACGATCATTCTGGGAAAAATAACGGTGGAGGCGAATGCCACAGACAACATCGGCATCACCCATGTGAAATTCTACATCAACGGTGAGGAGGTGGCAAACATCACCGATGCACCCTACGAGTGGGCATGGGGACAGAGCATAGGAAACAAAAATCTCAGCATTACCGCATTTGATGATGCCGGCTGGAGCACCACGGACTATGTGGATGTATTCATAATAAGCATATTCAAACCGAGAGAAACCGTGGAGCTGGATCCGGGCGAGAGCAGCTGACCGATAAGTGACACCCATCTTCCCCATTTTTTACCACCGGCCTTCCCAAGACAAGAGAGATGAAAAGGGTGCGCACTTGAATGAATAATAAAAGAGAAGGGCGGATGTTCACGCCATGGCGGGACTGCCCTCCTTACCGTCTTTCACAAGAACATGCGAGAACATGACGTAGAAAGCGGGTAACCTGACAGCCTCTTTTTTACAAACGCAAAAAATAAAATATACAATGAT
>QMSU01000014.1 GCA_003650975.1 Thermoplasmata archaeon | reverse complement strand
TGACGGGGAATACTACATCTACACCACCACCCCCAAGTACCAGGGATGGAAGGAAAATGACGAAAATACCGTTCACGTGTATGTGGAAACACCGTACTACTTCCCGGGCATAGACAAAAAGTATGTGAATGTGATCGATGGCGGAAACTACACCGTGAAAACCGCGCTGGACAGTTCCATAGGCACAGAGCCATCTCCAGTCATCACGGGCCTGCCGCAGCCACAGAGTCTCCGCAGCACCCCTGGATTTGAGATGGCGGTCTTTGTTGCCGCCATTGCGGGCGTGCTATTTCTCATGAGGAGAAAAAAGCGCTGAGAGGTCAATCTCGAAGGCAATCACCGGGTGCTCAAGGTCAAAATTGCAGATGACCTGTGGTGTCAGTTCCCCGAAATATCCGGCTTTCGTGCCATTTATAAGAACAGAAGCACATCGTCCCTCTATGAAGGAAGGGTGGTGCTCCTCACGAACGTCCATGGTAAAACCGAGGTTTTTGACGAGCGCCTCAACAAATGATTTGCATTCGGTGAAGCTGGCCTTTGCATCTATTTTCATGCCGGAAAGCATGGTTTTCTGCAGGACGTTTCCCTTCTCAAATATCACCACATCGCCTATTTCATAAATGCGCTGGGGGAGGTCGTTATGCCGGTTCTTTGAAAGGATTTCCAGAAGGGACGGCAGAAGCGACCGTTTCACTATTGTATGTTCCACAGAAATGGGGTTTGAAAGCTCAACAGTTTCACCTGCGTCGATACCCATTTTCTCGAACTCCTTTTCCGGATTCGAGAGGCTCAGGGTGACCACCTCATTGAATCCCAATCCTATCATTATCTGGTGAAGGCGGTCAGGATGGAGCGATGACCCGAAGGTCATTGCATGCGGCAGTTCCTCCTCGAATACCTCATAGCCATATCCTATGGCAATGTCCTCTATCAAATCCACAGGATGAAGAATGTCAGGCCGCCAGACCGGAGATTCCACCATTATCGTATCTCCCGTAACGATGGTATGGTGCCCCATTTTCTGCAGTGCCTCACAGATGCTTTCACCATCTTGGAGGTGAAGGAGTTTCTGCACATACGGAATATGCAGTTCATTGTGCTGCGGGGAGAGGTCGGGCGTGGCTACAGGTTCATCATCCACCACCTCAACCTGCTGGAGTATCCCTCCGCGTTCGGCAAGTGCGGTGGCAACAATGGTGAGGGCAGTGGTGATGGCCGTGCGGTCGGTGCCGGTGACATCAATGAATATATTCTTGGTCTGCTCGTTCAGCGCAGTGAGCTGCCCGTTGATGATGGGGGGAAATGAGAGCACCTCTCCGTTTCTGTCCAGAATGACGGGATATTTCTCAAAATTGTTCAGAATGTGGGCATAGGCTATTCCCTTCTCATGCCGTGCGAGTATCTCGGCAAGGTTCATGCGTTCCTCCATTGCGAGGGGAACAAATGATATTTCATCTGGTTTCACTGCCCTGTATACAAAGGGTGGGGTGACTTTGTCAAAATCATGCACCCCGATGGCCATCTTCTTTCTCCCCTTTCCCACAGAAAGGTGGAGTTTCTCCTGCATCTCCATGAGCGAGGCAATGAGTTCATCGGTCATCTCCACATTTTTCACCACCCCGGCAACCACGTAGGGTCGTACATCCCTCACGCTTTTATCCACGGTGAGCGATATTTCCGGAGGTTCTACCTCATACCGCTTCAGCCCGCTTTCAATGCCGAAGAATGCCCGCATGGCCCGTGCCATCCCCTCAACGCTGAGTAAATCTGGACGGTTGGGAAACACCTCGATGCTCACCTCGTTTCCCTCAATCTTCTCCACGCTCACCCCTATCATGGGGATTTTTTCTGCAAATTCTTTTATATCCATGTCCCTGCCGAACAGTGACAGGAGATCTTCATAGCCAAAGGTGATGACTGGCATTGGGAGATAAACGGTGAAGTGTATTTTATTTTGTCGATGTTTGTCACTTGCTGTCGAAAAATGCAATGCAAAGATTGTAAAATGTGGAAAAGATACCTTCTGGACAACACCAAGACAATTTTTGGTGAGTGTACGATTGATGGGCGCACCACACCTGAATATCATATCTGTGAGGCAGCCTCCAACATTTACCAGGTTCAGCCTCAGCAACTATTTATATCACGTGATTTTTCACACGTGTGATTCGGCTGGGAAAACTGGTACTCCATCACTGCGATTTCTGCAATCTGCCGCTGCTCAAGGAAGTGTGCACCTGCGGCAATGCCGCCAGAAAGGTGGCCGTTACCCCGCCCGGTGATGTGAGGCCGGCCTTTGCACGTGACAGAGAATTGATGAAAGAGGTGATGGAGCGGCAGTTTGGCTCGCACCACATTCCGGAGGTGGTACTGCTCAACAGCGCACCTGCCATAGATAAGAAGGATGAGGTCATAATGTACGGGAAGGTGGCGGGGAACCTTTACTACGACATCTGGAAGGCCAGATTTGCATTTCAGCCGCGCACCTGGTACGCATCGCTTCTTGAGGTGAAACGCGGATATGTGGTGGCGGACAGCGGCGCCGTTGATTCCATTCTCAAGTCATCCAATCTGATGGCCCCCGGTGTGAAGGAAGTTCATGAGGATGTGCGCAAAGGGGACGAGGTGGTGATTTTCGACGAGGAGATGAACGTCATTGCCACGGGAAAGGCGCGCATGGACGGCAGTGCCATGAGGGGAAGCAGGGGAATGGCCGTGAAGGTGAGGCAGCGGGGAAGGGAAAAAATTCCTGAAATACGGGAGGTGACATGGGATGATGTCATCAAGGCCAACGAAGACGTGATTCGCCGCATGGTGGATACCGAAACAAAATTTATCGAGCGCACCATCAAGAAATACGACCTCCCATATGTGGTTTCCTTCAGCGGTGGCAAGGACAGCCTGGTCACACTGCTCCTCGTGCTGGAGGCGGGATTTCGTCCTCCGCTTCTTTTCCTCAACACAGGACTGGAGTTCGAGGAAACAGTACACCATGTCCATGAGGTGGCGGATGCCTTTGGCCTTGAACTTCTGGAGGGCGATGCAGGTGACAAGTTCTGGGAGGCAATAGATTTTTTCGGCATCCCCGCCAAGGACTACCGATGGTGCTGCAAGACCTGCAAACTCGGCGTTGCCGCAATGCTCATAAAGAAGCAATTCCCCCGCGGGGTGCTCTCCTTCATAGGCCAGCGACGCTATGAGTCGGAGCACCGGGCAACGCACGGGAAGGTCTGGAAAAACCCGTGGGTGCACGGCCAGGTGGCGGCATCTCCCATTCAGAACTGGACCGCCCTGCATGTCTGGCTTTACCTCTTCATGAAAAAGGCGGCATGGAATCCCCTGTATGAACAGGGGTTCGAACGGATTGGCTGCTGGCTCTGCCCTGCAAGCGATATGGGAGAATTTGCACTCAAGCGACATCCCGAGTGGGAAAAATTCGAGAAAAAGCTGCGGGCATTCGCAGAAAGGCACAACCTTCCCGATGAATGGCTGCGCCTCGGGTTGTGGCGGTGGCGTCGCCCGCCCAGGTGGTGTGATGTCTCCTATGAGATAACGGAGGAAAGGGAATGTGTGGTCGAGGGGAATGAGGAGAGGGTGGTAAATTTTCTGAAGCTGCTCGGTGAGGTGAAAAAGCGTGATGTCGGTCGGTATGAGGTGAATGGCATCACGGTGGAAACAGATGGCGGGATACGGGCCAGCGGGCGGGAGGACGAAATCAGGGATATTATCTGCCGTGCGGTGAACTGCGTGGGATGCGGGGTGTGCATTGCGAAATGCGACCAGAATGCCATTTCACTGAGAGACGGCAGGGCATGGATTGGTGATGGATGCATCCATTGCATGCAGTGCATGGATGAATGTCCCGTGCTGGTTTTTACATGATGCATCAGAGAAGTGCCTCCTCGATTTTCTTCCTATCGACCATGGAGATTATGAGGGGCGGGGATGGTGCACCCTCGGGCTGTTCCACCTTTTTCACCTCTTTTACGGTTATGGTTACCCGCTCTCCCACAAGCCTCTCGTAATTGTGCAGTATCTCGGCAAGCAGCGTATCAACAGAGACCCCACGGTCACGTTGCTCCTCATCTATCTCTATCAGTATCTCTATGTCATCAATCTTTTTCTGGATGAACTGAAACCGCTTTATCTGGAGTGTGCCATATTTTGCGGACGCCTCGGAAAGGGGCATGGGGATGGTCGCCGGAGGGAATATCCTCCCGTCGGGAAGGATGATTGCATCCTTTTTCCGTCCTTCAAGTGTTTTCAGAAGAGGCGTGTGCATGCCGCAGTCGCATTGCTCACCCGATAGCGAGGCGATGTCGCTGAGGCCTGTGTACCGTATGATGGGGGTGCCGCCAGGGTACAGACGGGTGATGACCATGCTCCCGAATTCCCCATCCGATACCGGCTCTCCGTCTCTGTCGAGAATCTCCACATGGACAAAATCGCTGTTTATGTGAAAACCTTTTCTGAGACATTCAAAGGCTATGGAACCGCCCTCCGTGGTGGCATACAGGTTGAGCACCGGGGCATCGAATGCCTCCTGGATATAATTTCTGGAATAGCCATCGAGCACCTCCCCGCTGGATATGATATAAGTGGGTTTCACCCCGTTACCCATCCCTCTCATTTTGAGCGATGCAATGCCCATAAGAACGCTCGTATAGCCGATGATGAGTTCCGGATGGAACGAGTCCATTTTCTTCAAAAGTATCCGTGCCTCCTCTCCCGTGTAGAGATTCTGGTAATTGTCAAGCGAAAAAAAGGGGGATAAGTTTCCCATCAACCCCTTTTTGAGGCATTCCTCATCACTGGTGGTGGGAACAGAAAAATCGCCGATGTTGGTGATCCTTGTCTTTCTCCAGCTCATGCCGTAGGCCCGCAACTGTCGTACTGCGGCCAGCGCTTCCGTGGTAATGTACTCCATATCCTTGTACATGGACATGGGTCTTCCCGATGATCCCGAGGTGCCCACCACATAGGCATGTGCGGTGTTATATCCTGGCGGGACAACCTGATCAGGGAATCCCTCAATCAGATCCTTCTTGGTGATGAGGGGCAGTTTATGGATATCATCGATGCCGCGAATGTCGCGGGGGTGGATGCCTGCCTTTCGATACTTCCGATGGTAGAGGGGAACCTGGTATGCATATGCGAGTGTTTTTCTCAGTGCCCTGTCCTGGTAGCGTTTGAGTTCATCATGGGTGAGTCTCCATGCCCTGTTGATGGCGGTGAAGTATCGTGTGATGAGTCGTGCAGCAAAGAGAGGATTGAGGAATGGGTTCATGAGTTGCTAAAGGGAGGGAATATTTAAGATTTATTTGAGCGAAATTTTACGGTGAGGCTCGAAAGAAAGTGGGCATGAAAAGTGGGTGTGATGCGGGACGCCAGGCAGGAAACTATATAAGTTATACGTCATTCAGCCGATTCATGAAAAACCTGCTCATCTTCGACTACGACGGGGTGCTGGTGGATT
The DNA here is from genome assembly GCA_003650975.1 of Thermoplasmata archaeon. Classification (GTDB taxonomy): domain Archaea; phylum Thermoplasmatota; class E2; order UBA202; family JdFR-43; genus B78-G9. The sequence continues at coordinate 5,814 of QMSU01000014.1, read as the reverse complement.
CATTTGATATCTTCATGACCCAGTTCATCCGGGCATGTGAGAGGGAGGGGATGCATCACATTGCGGGGAGGGAGCAGTTTCTTGAGCTGTTTGAGGGGAATATGTACGAGGGCATGCTCGGGATGGGTATGCAGAAGGAGCAGATACTCCGCATCGTGTATACCATGAGGGACGGATTGCGAAGGCAGCAGAAAAATCTCCGGCTGTTCAAAGGCATAAAGGAAGCGCTGCATGAACTTTCAAAGGAACATGCGCTCATGATTGTCACCTCAAACGAGACGCGCACGGTGGCCGAATTCCTGGATACACACCGTATCCATTTTTTTGACGAGGTCATCGGGTCTGACAGGGAGCCGAGCAAGGTGAAAAAGATTGAATACATACGGACAACATATGCAGGTTACCAGTACTTCTACATAGGAGACACCGCAGGCGATATCCGGGAGGGGAGGCGTGCCGGGGTGAAGACGGTGGCTGTTACCTGGGGGTGGCATACTGAACAGCGGTTGAGGGAGGCATCTCCCGATTATCTTGTCCACAGCCCAGAAGAGCTGGTACATCTTTTCAGAGGCAGGCATCCTCGCGAATGAATCGCTCACCTTTTCTCTCTCTCATGGAAGCGTTCCCATTCGCTTATCAGGCATCCGCAGTACTTCTGCCGGTACAGGCCGTATGCCTTGGCAATGGCATTGCCCTCATGGAGGCCCTCCCTGAAATCCTCATAGTAAAAGGGAATGTGGTATTTTTCGGAGAGTGACTCCCCCACTTCTTTTATACGCTCATGATACTGATGATGGGATACCAGCAGGGTGGTGGTGAAGGCATCAAACTCATGGGAGGATGCGTACTTCGCAGCTCTCTCGAGCCGGTACTCATAGCAGTTGACACATCGCTTTGGTCGCGCCACATATTTCAGCTGCATTTTGAGATATTCGATAAAATCATATTTTTCATAGATTACCTCGATATGCTCCATTGCCGCATACTTCTGGAGTGCTTCCATCCGGGCCCGGTATTCCATGTATGGATGAACGTTGGGATTGTACCAGTACCCCACCACCTCATGTCCTCGTTCGGTGAGTCGTTTGTGGGGATGGGTAAAGCAGGGTGCACAGCACACATGCACGAGAATCTTCATTATAGGTAAATCCTTTCTCCTTTAAATGTTAATTGTTCACCCCTGTGCAGGAACAGAATCGTGAACCGCCGGTACCACCATGCGTTCAATCACCGAGAAGAGCAGAAGCAGAAGAGCAGATACAAGAAGGGCGATTATTGCAGGGAGAAAACCCCACGTGGGAAGAGTGGTGTATGTGTAGAGGAATACCGTTGCCTCCCCGCCCATGATGCTTGCCACACATCCCCATTTTGTTGCCCTGCGCCAGTACAGCGTGGCGATGACCGCGGGACTGAGCACCACGAGCCCGGAAAAGGTCGTTTTGACAAGCGTTCCCATAATACCTGTTGCAGGGTTGTAGCCAAATACCACAAATGCCATGGCGAACAGCGTGAGAAGCACGGTGACAATCCTGCTGTAGTTCACCCGTTTGCCCACCATGTCGCAGGTGATCATGGTGGAAAGTGACAGAAGCTGGGAATCTGCGGTTGACATGAGCGCCGCCAGCGCTCCCACAATGACGAAAGAAAACACGGGAAAGGGAGTGTAGTTTTTCACCATGAGCAGCAGTACATTGTCGGGATTGGCGATGTCCATCCCCGTTCCATGGGCCCACACGCCTATCAACACTGGCAGCAGGAAGAAAAAGGAAATCAGTACCGGATATGCCACCATGGCCGTTTTCAGTGAACGCTGACTTTTTGCCGTGTAAAACCGGGTGAACATCTGGGGGAACATGGGGTCGCAGAACACCCAGAGGATGAAAAAGGAGAGCCACAGCTGCGTCGTGAAGTAGTCATTGGGGCCCGGCCGGGAGAAGAGTGAGGGCTGAGCTTCAAATGCGGCATGTGTGGCGCTTTCAAATCCTCCAAGTGAATGGGCGATGAATGCACATGCCACAAGCATCGCTGCAACCATTATCATTCCCTGAAGCACATCCGTCCATCCCGATGCCTTCATGCCTCCTGAAACCACGTAAAAGCAGATGATTCCCATGATGAGAATGGCCCCGATTTTCATGCCCAATTCGGGAAACACCATCTGAAGGATGTACCCTGCTCCGATGGCCTGAATGGCAAGATAGGGAATGGTGAATGCACTCATGATCACAGTGAACAGAATTTGCAGACTCCTGCTGTGATATCTCCCGCCCACAAGTTCCCCCGGAGTAACATATCCATTGCTCTTTCCAAGCTGCCACACCTTTCTTCCAATCACGTAGAACATGAGGGCCATGAATGCGGTGCCCACCGCCATGACCCCATACTCTCCCATTCCGTCTGTGTATGCCTTCCCTGCAAAACCGAGAAACGTGAAGGCAGAAAAATTGGTTGCCGCAAGCGTGAAAAACAGTACCACTGCTCCGAAGCCACGGTTTGCCAGAAAGTAATCCTCGGCACTTTTCTTTCCCCTTCTATGGGCAAAAAGCCCGATTGCCACAAGCACCGCAAAATATGCCGCAAGAAGTGTGAGTGTGAATGCCTGCATCATTCCTCCCTCCATTCATATTTCGCAAAGAGCGCAAATGAAAGGGAAAATACGAGTGTGAGCGTCATCACATACCAGACCCAGAAGGGTAAAAATATGATGATGGGCCTTTCCTTTCCCCAGTTCCAGAAATCCATTGAAAGCAATGCAAGCGCACCGAATAGCAGCCACCACAGCCACCGATTCTTCATGGCATGTATTGATTTTCTTTTAAAGTATCTTTCTCATTCATCTGCGAGAGCAGTGGCACTACCAAGATGAGAGAAACAAAAATGGTGCGCACATTCCTCCGAGGGGAAGATGAGAAGTTGAGTAAAACTTGAATGAATGATAAAGAAGAATGGCGGTTGTTCACATATCATAGAGGGACTGCCTTCCATACTGCCTTTCATAGGAACAGGCAAGAGCATGGCATGGAGAGCGGATAACATGACAGTCTCGTGAACAGTTAACGAAAATTATATAAACAGAGGATACTAGTAGGCATTTACCATGAAAAAGGTTTATCTCTTTCAGGAGGGAAAAAGGGAAATGGGTGCCGTGCTGGGCAACAAGGGGGCACAGCTCTGCGAGATGAGCAGAATGGGCATTCCTGTTCCTCCAGGCTTTGTCATCACCACAAAAACATGTGTTGAATATCTCAGGAAAAAGAGACTCCCGAAACCACTGAAAAACGAAATATCGCAGGCACTTGAGGTGCTGGAAAGGCAGACGGGTAAAAAATTCGGGGATGCAAAAAACCCGCTGCTCGTATCGGTGCGCTCCGGAGCTCCCATCTCCATGCCCGGCATGATGGATACCATTCTCAATATCGGCCTCACCGATGAGATGGTGGAACACATTGCGCGGAACCGGAAACAGCAGAAATGGATATACGACTGTTACCGCCGGTTCATCCAGATGTTCTCCGACGTGGTGCTCGGTGTTCCCCGCGAAGAATTTGAAAGGGAGCTTGCAAGGATAAAGAACAGGGAAGGGGTGGAGAAGGACTACGAACTCAGCCCGAAGGCACTGAAGGAGGTAATCGATCGCTACAGTAAAATCCTGAAGAAGCACGGTGTCACCATACCTCCGACACCGGAAGAGCAGCTGTATGCCGCCATCGTGAGCGTTTTTGAGTCATGGAACACGCCGAGAGCAAAAAAATACAGGGAAATCAACAACATTCCTCCAGACCTCGGCACAGGAGTCGTGGTGCAGGCCATGGTGTACGGCAACAAAAACGAACGATCCGGAACAGGAGTGGTATTCACCAGAAATCCAGCAAACGGAAAAAAAGAGATGTACGGAGAATATCTCATGTATGCGCAGGGAGAGGACATTGTTTCCGGTGCACGTACACCCCACCCGATACACCATCTGAAGGAGGAACTCCCATCAATCTACACCCAGCTTCGGAAAATCTGCCGGAAGGTGGAGCATCATTTCAAAGATATGCAGGACATGGAATTTACCATCCAGGACGGCACACTGTACATTTTACAGACAAGAACGGGAAAAAGAACGGCCGCGGCGGCCATCAAAATAGCGGTGGATATGGTGAAGGAGAAACTCATCACAAAAAAAGAGGCGCTGCTGCGAGTGAAAACATCCGATATTGAAAAAATGCTTCATCCCATCATCGATCCGAAGGCAGACTATACCGTCATTGCCCACGGTCTGAATGCCTCCCCCGGGGCAGCATCGGGAAAGGTGATATTTGACACCGATAAGGCGGCTGCCGCAGGAAAACAGGGGCAGAAGGTGATACTGGTGAGGGAGGAGACCACGCCGGATGACATTCACGGTGTTGCCTACTCGCAGGGCGTACTCACCACCAGAGGGGGAATGACCAGTCATGCCGCGGTGGTGGCGCGGGGCATGGGAAAGCCGTGCGTGGTCGGATGTGAGGCCATCCGCATCCACCGAAACAAGAAACAGTGCAGCATAGGTTCCATCATCATAAGGGAGGGGGACATCATCACCATAGACGGTTCCACGGGAGAGGTGATAAAGGGTGAGGTGCCTCTCATACCTCCCAGATATACAGCGGCGACGAAACAGCTGCTCTCATGGGCAGATGAGGTGAAAAAACTCGGTGTGAGGGCCAATGCATCCACTCCTGAGGGTGCACAGCTTGCGCGTGAACTGGGGGCAAAGGGGATTGGTCTGTGCAGAACCGAACGAATGTTCAATGCATCTGACCGCCTTCCCATAATGCGGGAAATGATTCTGGCGCAAACGAGAAAGGAACGGAAGAAGGCTCTTGAAAAACTTCTCCCGCTGCAGAAGAACGATTTCAAAAAGATTCTGCGAATCATGGAATCGCTGCCGGTCACCATCCGTCTCCTGGACATCCCGCTCCACGAATTTCTGCCCTCGCACGAGGAACTCCTGCAGGAAATCAACTACCTGAGAGACTTCAAGGCGGTGATGAAGGCGATGCAGGAATTTCCCCACATACTTCACCTGCTCGACCCGAAACTCGAGGAATATGCGGAACCCATCGAGAGATTTCTCAACGAGATGAAGAAAAAACGGTATCAGGATGTGGACGAGAAACTGCTGGAGGAAAAAACGGCCATACTGGCAAAAGTCCGTTCTCTAGAAGAGGTGAACCCCATGCTCGGGCATCGCGGCGTGCGCCTCGGCATCACCTATCCCGAGATATACGAGATGCAGATTCGGGCGATTTATGAGGCATCGGCGGAACTTATCAAGGAGGGAGTGGACATCCACCCTGAAATCATGGTACCGCAGGTCTGCACCGCACAGGAACTCAAGTGGGTGTTCAGAAGGGTCAGAAAGATTGCACGGGAGGTGGAGCATAAATACGGGATAAAGATTCCCATAAAGTTCGGCACCATGATTGAGGTGGTGAGGGCCTGCATGCGTGCGGGGAAGCTCGCAGAAGTTGCCGAATTCTTCAGTTTCGGCACCAACGACCTCTCGCAGGCGACCTTCAGCTTCAGCCGGGAGGATGCCGAGAACAAATTCCTGCCGCTCTACACAAAGAGGGGAATTCTTCAGGACAATCCCTTTGCCATTCTTGACCAGAAGGGTGTGGGAAGGCTCATGATGATCACCATAGAATGGGGAAGAAAGACCCGTCCAGACCTCAAAATCGGCGTGTGCGGCGAGCAGGGGGGAGAGCCATCATCCATACATTTCTGCCATAAAATCGGCATCGATTATGTGAGCTGCTCCCCGTTCAGGGTGGCGGTGGCCCG
>QMSU01000013.1 GCA_003650975.1 Thermoplasmata archaeon | reverse complement strand
CAGCAGAAGGAGCAATGGATGCTTCTAATCTTTTGAAACCTGCTTTAGCAAGAGGAGAGATAAGAATTATCGGGGCAACCACGTTAAAAGAATATCAAAAATACATTGAAAAGGATCCAGCGCTTAATAGAAGGTTTATGCCGATTTACGTGCAGGAACCTTCTATTGAAGATACAATTGCAATTTTGCGAGGAATCAAAGAGAAATATGAGCTTCATCATGGAGTTAAAATTTCAGATTCAGCCTTAATTGCTGCTGCTGAACTTTCTGCTCGCTATATTACCGATAGATTCCTGCCAGACAAAGCTATTGATTTAATTGATGAGGCAGCTTCGTCATTGAGGCTTGAGATAGAGTCAGAGCCAATTGAAATTGAGGAACTAAAAAAGGAAATTCAGAAGTTGGAGATAGAAAAAGAAGCCTTGAAAAAAGAAAAAGGGCAGGCAAATAAAAAGAGAATTAATGCTATAGAAAGAGCACTTGCTGATTTAAATGAAAAATTGAAAGATTTAGAGCTTAAATGGCAAACAGAGAAAAAGTTAGTCGAAGAGATCAGTAATTTAGAAAAAGAGGTTGATAGATTAAATTTTGAGGCTGAGGTTGCTCAAAGAGAAGGCGATTTAGAAAAAGTGGCCGAGATTAAATATGGAAGAATTCCGGAGGTTTTAAAAGAAATTAAAGCAAAAGAAAAAGAATTAACAAAATTTAGAAAGAAGCACAAACTTTTAAAAGAGGAAGTTACCGATGAAGATATTGCAAAAATAGTTTCTAAATGGACAGGCATTCCGGTGACAAAATTACTGGAAAGCGAAGCTCAAAAATTAGCAAGAATGGAAGAATATCTTCAAAAAAGGATCGTTAACCAAAGAGAGGCAATAAAAGCAATTGCCAATGCAATAAGACGTTCCAGAGCAGGAATTGCTGAAGAAAACAGACCTTTAGGTTCTTTCTTATTTTTAGGACCAACAGGAGTTGGTAAGACTGAAACTGCAAAAGCTTTAGCAGAGTTTCTTTTCAATGATGAAAAAGCTTTAATCAGACTTGATATGTCAGAATATATGGAAAGGCACGCTGTATCTAAAATGATCGGCTCTCCTCCTGGTTATGTAGGTTATGAGGAAGGGGGCCAACTTACAGAAAAAGTGAGAAGAAGACCATATTCGGTTATTCTTTTGGATGAGATAGAGAAAGCTCATCCAGATGTTTTTAACATTCTCCTGCAAATTTTAGATGACGGAAGATTGACAGACGCAAAAGGAAGGGTAGTTTCTTTTAAGAACACAATTATCATTATGACCTCTAACGTTGGTTCTGAGTATGTGTCTAAAATGGCACCCTTGGGTTTTGTTGCTGAGACTAAAGAAAAAGAAGAATCGTTGAAAGATAAAGTATTGGAAGCCCTGAAGGAGAGATTTAGACCAGAGTTTTTAAATAGAATAGATGAGATTATTATTTTCCATTATTTGGGACCAAAAGAGATTAGGGAGATTGTAGAGTTAGAGCTTAAAAAGGTAGAGGAAAGGCTTTTGAGAAAAGGCATAATTCTTAAGATTACCAAAAAAGCAAAAGAACTTTTAGCAGAAAAAGGATTTGACCCTAATTTAGGAGCAAGACCTTTAAAAAGAGTAATCCAAAAACTTATCTTAGATCCTTTGGCACTTAAAATGGTAACTCAAGAGGTGAAAGAAGGAGAGAGAGTGGTAGCAGATGTTGAAAATGGAGAAATTATCTTTAGGACAGCAAGAGATCTCATTAAAACAAAAGCGTAATTTCTATGTCAAAAGGATTTTGGTTTCTCTTTGGAGCCACTTTTTTTGTCTTTGTGGCTCTTCTGGTATTTTCTTATAACCTTGTTTCAGAAAAGGTTCCTGATTTTGAATCAATGATTTTTGAGCCAACAGAAAATTTTGTTGTCAAAGAGGATAAAGAGGGAAAAACCATTTTCAATGCTAATTTAGGATTAAAATGCCAAATACCAAGCGACTGGCAAATAGAAAAAGAACCGACTACAAGAACTTTACTTTTACTACCACCTGGCACAGCTGTAAAAAAAGAAGAACAAAATTTGAAAAAGGGATGCTTAATTGGGATAAACGCCCAAAAAGCAATAGCAGGACAGTTGAATACCTTACAAAAGACAATTAATTCTCTAAAAAACATTCCCCAAAAGTCTACTCTTTCAGTTGTTTTGGTTGGAGAAATTGAGGCTCTAAGGGAAGAAAATATTTCCTTTGGCCTTTGGCAGATTCAAATTTCAATCCCTTATAAAGAAAATATAATCTATCTTAAAGCCCTCTCTCCTGAGACAGAAAAAAATGAATGCTCTAAAATTTTTGAAGAATTTTTAGATACAATCACACTAAACTAACAAGCACATTTCTCTTTTGTGTAAAGTGACACTTTACACAGTTTAGAGTTTTATTTGACTTAATTATTAATGGAGGACTATAATAAAAATGATGGAAAAGGAAGATATTACAATTGAAGATTTAGCCAGAATGATTCAGGAAGGCTTTATGGAAACTGCAAAAAAGGACGAGGTTAATAAACGTTTTGATAAGATTGAAGATCGCTTAGAAAGAATTGAGAAATTGATTCTGGCTGATCACGGAAAAAGAATAGAGAGACTGGAAGATCAAATAAAAGAATTAAAGGAATTGCTTGCCCTAAAATAATTTTTAGATTTTCTAAAATCAAAACTTTCAAGGCTTTGCGCCTTGATTTTTTATTTGAGGGATTAAATAATGAAGCAATGTTTAACATTAAAGGTAAGGTTATGAAAAAATATTTTTTATTATTAGGCTTTCTTTTTTTAAGTATCGGCCTAAATTGTTATTTTCTTTTTTATTTATTAAAATTTAGCTCCTTTTCTCTTTTCCAGAAGGCCCAAATTGAAGAATTGCTCTCTCAATTTAAGAAAGCACCAGAGACAAAAGATCAAGAAGAAACATCTTTTACAAAATTATTAGAAATAGAAGAGAAAATTAAAAATTTAGAGGATTCTTTGCAATCAATGGTCGGTTATTCAAAGGAAAATTTAAGTACAGAAGATGAAATAAACCAGAGATTAGACACTCTTTTTAATGAATTTTTTGAATTTAAAAAACAATTTATAAGTTTAAATGAAGAAAATCTCAAAATTCAGAAAGAAATTCTTGCCTTAATTGACAATATAGAAAGAACCAACGAGAGTAGCACGGAAACAACCGAGGAGAAAGAAAAGATAGAGGAGCCAAAGAAAACCCAAGAAAGAATTAAACCGCTTTTAATTACAGAGGTTGCTTCTGGTTTTGATTCTTTAAAAAATGAGTTTATAGAAATTTATAATCCAAATGACTTTCCAGTTGAGATAAATGATGACAATTTTGTTTTAGAGCTTGTTGATTCTCAAAATAGGAAAACTCAAAAAAGGATTGATTGGAAGAGAAACATTATCCCTGAAAGAGGTTTTTTTCTTTTTATTGGAGGAGAAATAAAAACAAAAAACCAAAAACTCGAGGGTGACGCTTATTTTTCCAGTCAGCTTGCCTCAATCTCTGGGGTAGTTATTAGAAAAAAGAAAGGAGAAGTTTTTGATAGAGTTGGTTGGGGAAAACCAAATTCGCCCATACCAATTTTAGCAACAGAACTAAAAGCAAAATTAAAAGATGGCGGTTTAAAAACAGGGGAGAGTCTTCAGAGAAAGATTCAAAACTCAGAATTTATAGATACAAACAACAACGAAAATGATTTTGAGTTTTCTTTAATTTTAACTCCTCAAAATTCTTTGGGAGAGAGATTGATATATAGCAAGGTTCAGTCTTTAGCATTAGAAGAGAAACAGAGAAAAGCGCAGCAAGAAAAAACAGAGCAGGTATTTGATCAGGAGAATTCAAAGATGCTGGATTGGTCACAAAAAGAGAAGATTCTAATTACAGAGGTTCATATTGAAGGAGATGAGTTTGTAAAATTTTTCAATCCTGGAAATACACCCGTCTCTCTAAAAGATAAATATCTTGCTTACTTTTCTCAAAACCGCTTAATTAAGGAACCCTATCGTCTTTGGAAAATAGATGAAAATCTTGTAATTTCTCCAAATTCTCATTTCACAATCGCTATCTGTCTTAAAGAAGATTCAACACTAAATCCAGACTGGCAACTTCTAACCAAAGAAAACAAGCCTTATTCAAAAGCCCAGATTGCTTCAGACGGAGCAATTGGTCTTTTTGATTGTGATCCAAAAGAAGAAGGAGAAAAATGTAAAATAGATCTTGTTGGCTGGGGTAAAGCCAAAGTTTTTGAAAGAGAGCCGGCTTTATTTCCCAAAGGAAGCACTTTACTTTTAAGAAAAGGAATTAACTCCTCCTACCAAGATACTGATAATAATCTTAATGATTTTGAAGCAAGGTAATTTTATTCAACAAAAGTTGGCGGAGGGGTGAAATTAAGAATATTTTGAAGTTGCTCCTCTGTCAATTTTAGAGATTTTTCAATTGCCTCTTCAATCAATTTTTCTGAAAAACTTACCTTTTCTCCTAATTTCAGCCATCTCCAACCTGTTCTCTTTTGCATATAATCTTCAATATAAATTTTATGAGCCTTTGTTAAGGCAATATTCTCTCCTTTTTCTTTAAGATATTCAGCTAAAGCTTTTCTTGCCAGATGAGTAATTCCTTCTCCTCTTTCTGCAACCTCCACATATACTTTTTCTTCCGAACTTTCTTTCGGCTCTGCAGGAACTACAGTTACTTTTTGTTCTCCAACAATTTTCCCCTCTTCTACCTGAAGAGGCGTTTCTTGTAATTCAGGAATAACTGATGTAGGTTGGGTAGGTGCAGGAAATTCTTGAATTTCTGCTTTTCTGAAAACTAAAGCCTTACTTAGAGGTTCTCTATATAAATAAGCCAGGACACCAATTACAATTAAGCAGAGCAGAATCAACCAAGGCACAAAACTCTTTTTCTTTTCTGGAAATCTCAGTTTCAGACGCATAATTTTCCAACTAAATTAATTATAACACCCTCCCTTTTTGGGACCTTTCTTATATCTTAAAAGAAAAATATATTTTGTAAAGTGGACAAGTTTTGACCGAAATTTTCTTTTTTGCTATATTAAAAAGGACAAATTAAAATAGGCAGATGACAAAGGAATATTTTGTTAAATTAACCATTGCTTTGTATAAAGTTACCGATCTTTTTCCTGAAAACGAACCATTAAGATATCAAATTCGACAAAAAGCAGTAGAGATTTTAAGCTCTTTAATTGGAGAGAATCCCAAAATTGACACCTCTCATATACAAGAACTTTCAAGAAATATAGAAATTCTTTGTAGATATTTTGAAGTTGCTCAGGCTCAAAATTGGGTAGATAAAAAGAATTTAGAAGTTTTGGAAAGAGAATATAGAAAAATTCAGAAAGATTGTCTTGCAAGAGAGAAAGTTTATCCTAAGGCATCTTCCCAAAAGATTGTAGAAAAAACATCGGAGACTTCCAGAAGAGGAAGAATTCAGGAAGATTCAGAAGGCTCTAAGAGAGAGAAAACTACCCCAAAAGAGCGCAAAATTAAAATTCTTGAACTTTTAAAACATAAAAAAACACTTACCCTCTCTGAAATTAAAAACCTCTTTTTTCAGGTTAGCCAGAGAACCATCAGGCGAGATATGGAAGACCTAATCAAAAAAGGAATTGTGGCCAGAAAAAGGATAGGTCAAAAAGATGTCCGATATACCCTAATTAAAACGGACATAACAACGGACAGATTGCGGTCAATGATATAATATGTCCGAAATTAAATATGGCCAAAAATTTGCATTTCCATTTCAAAAAAATTTATAAACTTCACATCGAAAAGATTTACCGCTTTATATACATAAAAGTTAATTCTCAGCAAATAGCCGAAGATCTTACCTCGGAGGTATTTTTGCGTCTTTGGAAAGCATTACAAAAAGAAAATCCTTCCCCAATAAAAAACCCAAAAGCCTTTTTATATAAAACGGCCAGAAATCTGGTTATTGACCATTATCGTTCTTTTCCTCAAAGAAAAGAAATTTCCATAGAAGAGATAAAAGATATGGCCGATTTCTCTCAAAGTTTAGAAAGAAAAGAGTTAATTAACTCTGAAATAGAAACTGTACAAAAAGCGATTTCAAAATTGAAAAACGATTATCAAGATGTAATTTTGTGGTATTATCTGGATAATTTAAGCATTGAGGAGATTTCAAAGATTTTAGGGAAGTCTGAGAATGCAGTTAGGGTAATGATTCACAGAGCAATGGAAAAGTTAAAAGAATTGCTAAAAGAAGTGTAATAAATTTTCATTTTTTTCGTCTTCTTTTATAGAGGTTATGAATGAACAAGAAATTATTGCAAAATTGAGAGTTTTAGAGGAAATTAAACCAAGAAGAGACTGGATGAAAAACACGCTAAGAGATATCACTGGCCAGAGGACATATCTGGTGAATTTTAATTTTCTAAAAACCCCTGCTTTTTCTTTTGCTATATTGATGATTGTTTTAGTTGCTCTTTCGTGGCTTGGCTTATTCAATCAACCAAAGAGCGATGATTTTAAAACAGCTGTTTTAGAGATTGCCGAAAATGATGTTTACGATTATAATTATTATTTAGAAAAAGCCTCAAAAGTTTTGGAAAAAGCAAAGACGATTGACCAGACAGATAAAAAATCGCAAGTAGTAAAAGAAGCTAAAGAGGCTTTAGAGAAGGCAGTTGAAAAACTTCCTTCTCATCCCAAGAATCCAAAGGAGTCTGGTAAGATAGTAGAGAAAGTAAAAGTCATCAAAAAGAATTTGGCAGCCCTTGGGGAGGAAGCCAAAGAACTTACAAAGCCAACCAAGCAATTGGAGGAAAAGACCAAAGAGATGATCGAGAACGAAATTTATAGAATCAAAGTTGAGGCAGAATTGGCAATGCTGGAAAATCGCACCTTAACAGATGAACAAAAAGAGTTGCTCAAAGAAGCAAAGAATGATTATAATAATCAAGATTATCTTTCTGCTTTAGAGAAAATTTTGCAACTTACAAATCAATAATTTTTGACAACTGCCGCCGCTGGATGATTTTTTAGGTCGGCCCAGCGGCAAAAAAATTAAAGGTCGAAAACCCGCCAAATCTCTTTTGGCAAAAGGTCGAACAATTTTAAAGGCGGGAAAAAATAATCAATGATAAATAATCATTGATAATTAATCCATTAAAAAATTAGACAAATATGAGTTTAGCTAAAAAATTCTTTGCATTTCTTACAGCTCTCTCTGTTGTAATGATGCTTGCAGGACCTTCTGCAAGAGCATTAACAATAGAGGAGCTTCAGGAGCAAATTGCCCAATTGCAGGAACAACTTGCCCAGTATCAGGCTCAACTTGAGGCTTTACAAGGTGGAGAAGGCGGAGAAGGAACCACAGGTGGTACTGCATATGAGGGTATTCCTGAGGGTTTTAGATTTGAGAAGAATCTCAAGATTGGAATGTATGATCAAGATGTGGTCTATTTGAAGAAAGTTTTAGATGTTGAGGTACCAGATCATGACCCTTGGACAGGAACTCCTTATTTTGGACCAAAGACAAAATCAGCAGTTATTGCCTTCCAGGAAAAATATGCCGATGATGTCCTTGCTCCTTGGGGATTGACATCTGGTACTGGTTTTGTTGGGTCAACTACAAGGGCAAAACTTAATGAATTACTTGAAGGAGCTGTACCACCTACTCCAACCTGCTCCGACTATACCACCGAAGAAGAATGCACCAATGCAGGTTGCTACTGGTATGAAGATGCCTGTCATGAGGAGCCACAACCTACTCCAACCTGCTCCGACTATACCACCGAAGAAGAATGCACCAATGCAGGTTGCTACTGGTATGAAGATGCCTGTCATGAGGAGCCAGCAGCAGGCGAAGGCTTAACAATTGCCTTAGCCGATGACACACCAGCTGCTGGATATCTTTTGAGGGATACAGGAGGAGATGTTGCTGAGGTAAGGGCAGATGTGGCAAAATTTGTCTTTACAAATGGCGACAATCAAGATGTAACTGTTACAACCCTCAAGCTTAAGAGAACAGGCATCTCCAGTGATTCAGATGTCTCCAATGTTTATCTCTATGATGGCGATACAAAGATAGCAGAGTATACTTCATTTACTGATCAAGTTGTTACCTTCACCGATTCAGATGGTCTCTTTACAGTTCCTGCAGGAGGTTCAAAAGAGATTACAGTCAAGGTTGATGTTTATCCAACCAACGCCACAGTAACCTCAATGGTCTTTGGTATTGAGTCTGCTGATTATGTGGTTTCAAATGCTTCCTCTGTGAATGGTGACTTCCCAATCAGAGGAAATGCAATGGGGGTTGCAACAGTGACTGATCTTGGATATGTAAATATCTCAAATTACACTACATATCCAGCCACTGTTGACCCTGGAGTTACCGAGTATGAGCTTTGGAGATTTTCTGTTCAGGCATCTGACCAAGATATGGCAATTGAAAAAATTGTCCTGACAATGATTGGAACAATCGCCACAGATGATGTTCAGAACCTCAAATTAGAAGTTGGAGGAGAAACAATTGCTGGTCCGGTAAACATTGGCTCTGACAACAAGGTGGTCTTTGATATGACCGCCAGTCCATATACAATCTCCAAAGGACAAACAAAAGTATTTGTCCTTAAAGGAGATGTTCCAACTGGTACTGGTAGGTCATTCAAGTTCACCATCAGAGAAGCAGAAGATTTTGTTGTCAAGGACACCCATTATAATGTTTATACCTCTCCTTTAGTAGGAGGTTCAGCATTCTCAGTTGTTCAGCCAACTTCAGACGCTGGAACCAGCATCAACAATGGTACTCTGACAATAACTGTCTGCTCTGACTCACCATCTGGTAATGTTGCTCAGAGTGCAACAAACGTTTCCTTGGCAAAATTCTGCTTCAAGGCAAACGGTGAGGACATTAAGGTTAGCACTCTGACAATAAAAGTGACCGAAAGCGGAAATCATGCACTTGATAATGTGAAACTTTATTTTGATGGCTCGCAGGTTGGTACTACTTATGATGTAGGTAGCGATACTGGTGCTACCCAAGCCTATAACTGCGGAAACGCAGCCATCATTCCTGCAGGAGAGACAAAAGTATTTGAGGTGAAGGCAGACATTACCTATAGCGATGGAACAGCTATTCCTGCTAACGATACAATTAAAGTTGAAATTGTAGGTTCAAGTTCTTCTGCAACAGGTCAGAGCTCCCTTACAAGCATAACTGTCTCTGATGCAAGTGCTTATACATTGACAGTTGCCTCAGGTGCTTTGAGTGTTGCAAAGAACAATGCAATGGCTGATTATACTGCCTCCTATCCAACAGGGGTTGCAGGAGCAACTGAAGTAAAAGTTGCTTCCTTTGTAATCACTGCTGGAGCAGGCGAGGGAGTGTTAGTCAGCCAAATAAAAGTAGGAGATGATGGTGATGACACAACTTATGATTTTGGTGACAACTTCCAGAATCTTAAGTTAATGCATGGCGATACTCAACTTGGATTAACAATTGGCAGTTTATCTGGTGCTTCCGGTGCTGATTATACCTTTAATATCAGCCCATCAATTGAGATTGGTGCAGGCGAGCAATATGTAGTTGATGTTTATGCTGATATTTTAACCGGTGCTTCTGGTTTTGCCGCATCAACCATTTCACACGCTACCAAAAATATCGGTTTGGAAGTGGTAAGCGTTAGCGCAACCGGTGTTGCCACAGGAGCTGATAGAAGCTGGAGCGGTGCAACAGATCTTCATAAATTAGTTATTGCTTCAACTGGTACCTTGACTGTAACCGCTGTTCCTGCTCCATCAACTCCAATCTCAGGGCAGCTTGTTATGGGTTCAACTGAGAATACCTTTGCTACATTCAGCTTTACTGCAGGTGCAGCAGAGGATGTAAGGGTAAGCCAGATTATCATCAATGATAACTCCAACTTCTGCGGTAGTTTGTCCAACATTAAGTTAGTAGACGCTACAACTGGAGAGCAGGTTGGTTCAACTGTAGCTGCATTTGATTCTTCTTGTAATGCTACCTTCAATATTTCATGGACTGTTCCCGCAGGTACCACCCAGTATCTGGTTGTTAAAGCAGACGTAAACTCCTCTCCAAACGCTGTATCTGGTGGTTCTCATATCTTGAGCATTGTTGATAACACAAAGATTAAATCTTACGGTGTAAGCTCTGGTGAGGAAATAACAGAAACTGTTTCCGGCGCAACCAGTAACACTCAGTATGTCTACAAGACAAAAGTTACTGTTGCTAAGAATGCATCTTCTCCATCTGGTTCTGCGGTTGCCGGTGCAGACCAGGAAGTATTGAGATTTGATGTTACTGCCGATCCTGCTGGTCTGGCTCTACTAAGCTCGGTTGCTCTCTCTATCAGCGGTAGCGTTGATACAACCGGAAGCGGAAATGCATATCTCTATGATGCTTCTGATTTGAGCACACCTCTTGCCACTGAAAGCTATAAGGCAGTTACCTTTGCTGATATGGATGGCGCAGATGGTGGCAATGAATACACCTTCCAAGTACAGGATAATGCAACTGCTTGTGATGGTATCCCGGTAGGTGCAACAGTTAGAATCTATGATACCTCAGCAAGTGCATATCTTTCTGGTACATTTGTAGTAAGTGCTGTAACTGGTGGAAATCTTGATAGTGAGGGTGATACAGATGACTGCCAGATTACTTTTGCCTCTGCTCCAACAACTGATTTAGATAATGGTGATATTCTCTACTACAGACCGCTTCAGCCAGGTTCTGGTAAGCTATACTTTGGTGCTCACACTGTTTTGACTGCTGATGTTGCTAATGGTGCAACCACATTGAGTGTGAATAGCCTTAATGGGTTTGCATTAGGTGATACTGTGACTGTGAAGGGTTATGATGCCAATGGTAATCTTTTGAGCGCAACAGGCACAATTAAGTCACTCTCAAGCAACACCATTACTCTTGATGATCCTGGTGTATCTCTGACAGCTACAATTGATTATGACTATCTAAGTGACACGGCAAATGCTTTAGCCAACAAGCATACCAGTACAGCAATTGTCTATTCAGGCACCAGCACCTATGGTAGCGTTGGCGATATAATTCCTGCAGGCAGCACTATTACCTATGTAGTCAAAGGTGATACTACCGGTGCAACAACCGGTGAGAACCTGAGAGTTGATATTGCAACCGATGATGATCTCGTCTGGTCTGATGCTTCAAGCTGGACAATCTACGATTACACCCAGACCTTCCCAGTCACTGGTGGAACTCTTACTTACTAATCTTGGCTTCTCCTTGTGGGCCACCAAAGCCGCCCCAAAACGGGGCGGCTTTTGGTTTTAAAAGTTATCCACAGTTCTTGACAAAAAAATTTATGCTATAATAAAAGTGTTAAAATTAAAGGTCGAAAAATTTTAAGGTCGTTTTTCCTTGCGCAAGGAAAAATAATTAAAATTAGCAATTGTTGTTTAACTTATGAGCAAAAAGATAATTTTTTCTATTCTTGTTCTTGGGATAGCAGCTTTGGTTCCATTTTTGTTTGTAAGAGCATTTACAACCAGTTCCTCAGGCTATGCTAACAATGGCGCTCCTGAAGCAGATGCGTATGCTGGCACAACCAATGTTCTAATAATGGATATTTCTTTGCCTGATCCTGTAAGTGACACTACTATTGGTGGAACTGCTCCATCAGCCGGCACTCAAATTACTGATACAAAAGATTCTGACTGGACAACAATGAGTTTTTATGATCAATCTGCGGGTGACGCATTTAATGGTTCTAATGACTGGATTGGTTTAGATGACGATCAAGAT
>QMSU01000012.1 GCA_003650975.1 Thermoplasmata archaeon | reverse complement strand
GGATACAAACGCGCTTATGATGCCGTATCAGTTCGGCATAAACATCGAGCGGGAGCTGAGCAGACTTCTCGGAGTGTGCAGAATCATTGTCCCCACAGCGGTGGTGGAGGAGGTGGAGAAACTTGCCCAGCAGGACGGCGAGGTGGGGCGGGCGGCAACGCTCGGCCTTTCCATCATAAAAAAAAGAGGATTCCGCCTCATGGAATGTGCCCACAAGGGGGATGACGGGGTGATAGAGGCGGCACTCAAGGTTGACGGGGCGATTGTGACCAATGACAAGGAGCTGAAGCAGAAGGCAAAGGAACTGGAACTTTCAGTTATTTATCTCAGGGGCGGAAACCGCCTTGAAATGGAGGAGGAGCTTTTATAATGAAGTACGGGGAGAAGGCCATAGCGGAAGCAAAACTCGAATTGTGGGATAATCCGTTTCCAGAAAAGGAGTATACCGTTGAAATCACCTTCCCGGAATTCACCTGTTTGTGCCCCCGTTCCGGCTACCCTGACTTTGCCACCATCCACATCACATATGTGCCGGATAAATACATTGTTGAACTTCGCTCACTCAAGCTGTATCTGAACACATACAGGGATAAATACATCACCCACGAGGAGGCGGTCAACAGGATATACGCCGATCTGAAGCAGGCACTCGCCCCCCGCTCCATTGAGATTGTGGGAGATTTCAATGTGAGGGGCGGCATAAAAACGGTGGTGAGAGTTTCATCTTCCGGTGCACAGTGACGGCGTCCTGGCAGTATTTTACAGATTTATTCCCTGTTACCCAGGGTATCTTCCTATCCAATCGAAATGCATAAATAACCAAAACAAATTTTAGAAGCGATTTGCATGAAAAAGATAGCAGCTTTGTTGATGGTAGTGATGATGGTATATGGTCTTACTGCGGGAGCACTCACACTCGATGCGGATTTTTACTGGGAGCCGGAGGCTCCAACTGATATGGAGGGGGTCCATTTCTTTGATAATTCCACGGGAGATGTGGTGGCATGGGTCTGGTATTTCGGGGACGGCAGCAGCAGCACCGAGCAGAATCCTGTTCACCAATATCAGGATAATGGGACCTATACGGTGCGGCTCGTGATTTTCGACAGTAGCGACAACATGGATTATGTGGAGAAAAATATCACTGTTTTCAACGTTCCTCCCGTTGCGGTTGCAGGAGAAAACATCACCTCAAATGACCTTCTCGTGATGTTCAACGGCAACATGAGCT
This sequence comes from Thermoplasmata archaeon, assembly GCA_003650975.1. Classification (GTDB taxonomy): domain Archaea; phylum Thermoplasmatota; class E2; order UBA202; family JdFR-43; genus B78-G9. The sequence continues at coordinate 11,183 of QMSU01000012.1, read as the reverse complement.
ATGATGTGGACGGCACCATTGTCAACTGGACATGGTTATTCGGAGATGGGAATGCGGGCTTTGGCGAGACACTCAACCATACGTACGGGGCTGAGGGAATTTATACCGTCAACCTGACGGTGTTCGATAACGATGGGGCCAATGATACCGATGCCATCACGGCGCTTGTGGACATCACCCCGCCGGAAACAAACTATTCCATTGAAGGAGAACGGGCATGGTACAATGACACGGTAACGGTGAATCTCTCGGCAACCGATAATCTGGCGGGAGTGAATGCCACATGGTACCGCATAGATAATGGAAACTGGACGCAGTATGAGGGAAACATCACCATCACCCAGGAGGGACCCCATACCATCTTCTTTTACAGCACCGATGTTGCGGGGAATATGGAGGATGAGCACAACATTACCGTCAACATTGATTACACACCTCCCGAGACCACCTATGACATAAACGCCACCTATGGCAAGAACGGATGGATAAATGAGGTGGCGCGCATCACCCTTGCGGCTACAGACAACCTTTCAGGTGTGAACACCACATGGTATAAGATAGACGATGGCGACTGGCAGAAGTATGAGGGTAAATTCAATCTTTCAGCCAATGGCGTTCATGTCATCCACTTTTACAGCATTGATCATGCGGGCAATGCCGAGGATGAACAGAATTTCACCCTGAAAATCGACAAAAATGCACCCACCGTTTCCATCACCACACCCGAAAAGGGATACATCTACATATTCAACCGTCGCATCCTTCCCACCATATTCGGGAATACCATCATCATAGGAAAGTGCACCCTTGCGGCGGATGCGGACGACACCACATCGGGCATTGATTACGTGGAATTCATGCTGAACGGCGAGATACTGTGGAAGGATTATGCAGCACCCTACGAAATACAGGCGCCGCAGAATATTCTGCTCTCATCCAACAAACTCAAGGTGATTGCCCATGATAAGGCAGGCCATCTCACAGAGACAGATGAACTCGCCTACATAAAGATATTCTGAGCGTGCAGTGAATAATGTTATAAATTCATCTGCCATTAGATTTCATGGAGTTTGAGATACGGGTTGTCAAGAGCAGCTCTCTTGTGGGGGAGAAGGATTATAAAAAGGTTGCAACAAAATTTCTGCAGTTGATCGGATATATGGGCAATAACGCCGACGAACACTCCATTCCCTATCATCTTTTTGAGTGTTTCCTCCTTCATCCCGGAAAAAAATGGACGGTGGAGGAGCTGATGGCCACACTCAAGGCCACGAAGGCGACCGTGTACCGTCACCTCAATAAACTCAAGGCCATGGACCTGCTCGAGGAGGGGAAGGAGGGAGAGGGTATCAAGGTAAAAAAGACATATCAGCTCAGGTATGGCAATGTTGCCAAGGCATGGAACTTTGTGGAGGCCCATGTCAAGGTGGCAATGGAGCAATATGCAGAGACCGTTCACCATCTCCAGAAATTGGTGGAAAAGAGGCATTTAAAATGAAGGAAAAGGAAGTGGAACTGGTGCCGGGCTCGATATATATCATATACTCGCTTGGCTCCGAGAAAATCCACATGAAGACGAGCGGAACCTTCACCGGGTATGCGTATCTCTCGAAGGACGAGGTGGGAATCTGCATTGAAATGGACGAATCACACGGAGCGGAACAGGGGCGGACGAGGATAATTCCGGTTTCCATGATTCTCGCCATTGATATTGTAAAGGAAAAGGAGCAGAGCAAGAGAAAGAGTGGTGAGGAGGAACCTCACTATTTCAGGTGATGTCATGATGCAGATAGGAATTGTGGGAAAACCCAATGTGGGGAAAACAACCTTTTTCAATGCTGCCGCCTGTGCCGATGCTGAAATGGCAAATTATCCTTTCACCACCATCGACGCCAACCGTGGGGTCATGTATGCCCGGACAAAATGCCCCTGCAGGGAGCACGGTCTTCAGTGTCATCCAAACGCCGGGAAATGCATCGATGGCATCAGATACGTTCCCATAGAGGCCATTGACGTGGCCGGTCTGGTCCCGAAAGCGCATGAGGGAAGGGGACTCGGAAACAAGTTCCTGGATGATCTGCGGCAGGCATCATGTCTCATACACATCGTGGATGTTTCGGGTTCAACTGACGAGGAAGGGAGGCCCTGTGGCAAGGATTCCTCTCATGACCCCGCAGAGGATGTGAAGTTTCTTGAGGAGGAAATTGATTTCTGGATTCAGGGGCTGCTCAAAAAGGACTGGCAGCGTGTGAGCATGAGGTGCAAGCTGGAGGGTGTTAAAATAGAAAAGATGCTTGCCGATAAACTGACGGGGCTGGGGATAAAGGAGCACCAGATCAAAACAGCCATCAGGAGGGCAGGCCTTTCCTCGGAGGCGGTGCAATGGAACGATGAGGATTTGCTCGCCTTCTCCACCCACGTGCGGCAGGTGGCAAAGCCCATTCTTCTGGCTCTCAACAAGGCAGACAAGGCAGATACGGAACTCATCAACAGATTCCAGGGGGAGTATGCCATCCCCACATCCGCCATGTCGGAACTTGCCCTGGTGAAGGCCGCAGAACATGGCATGATTGACTACAAGCCCGGAGATGACTCATTCACCGTACTCAAGGAGATGGATGACAAGCAGAAAAAGGGCCTGGAATACATACGCACGCATGTGCTGGAGCGGTTTGGCTCCACAGGTGTGCAGCAGTGCATTGACAGGGCGGTGTTTGACCTGCTGAACCTCATTGCGGTGTACCCGGTGGAGGATGAGCACAAGCTGTGCGATAAGAAGGGAAACGTGCTTCCCGATGTGTTCCTGCTTCCAAAGGGTTCAACGGTGATAGACCTTGCGGAAAAGGTGCACAGCGACCTTGCAGAGGGTTTCATCAGGGCAGTGGATGCGAGAACAAAAAAAATCATAGGGCACGACCATGAGCTCACCAATGGTGACATCATTCATATAATAGCAAAATAGTAAATGGCATATTGGTGGAAGGGGTGTTGAAATCCCGTTATAATTTATTTATAATTTATACAAAAATTATATGTGGTTAAATGGTGCCATGATTCCCAGATGAGGTGTTTCCCGATGGACACCCACAGGGGTGCAACAGAAGAACTATAAACATTTCCTGTATTCTATGCCCATGAAACTGATATCCGTAATTGCCGCAGGCATGCTCATGGTGTCATTTCTTCCGGTGGTGCACAGCGATACCAACATTACCGAATCAATCATCGCCCAGGTCAATGAGGAGATGCTTGAATATTATCTTGCCTCACTGGTGAGCTTCGGAGTCCGGTACACCGGAACGGATGCATGCTATCAGGCGGAAGAATGGATTTTTGAGCAGTTTGAATCCATGGATCTGAACGTTTCATATCTGGAGTGGGAAACGGGAGGGTTCAGGGACAGGGATGTGGTGGCAACCCTTCCCGGTGACGACGACCATGTGATAATAGTGGGCGCGCATGCAGACACGGTGGAAACGTCGCCAGGGGCCGATGACAATGGCTCGGGTGTTGCTGCCGTGCTGGCGGTTGCCGAGGTTCTGAGCCGGTATGAATTTATGCACACCATACAGTTCATCGTGTACACCGGCGAGGAAGTGGGTACGTATGGCAGTTACAATCATGCACGGGAGGCATATGCGAACGGAGAGAAAATCATGGCCGTTTTCAATCTCGATATGGTAGGGTACGCCGAATCTCCGGTGGGCGGCAATATGATACGTTTCTTTGAAACGGAGCGCGGGGAAAAACTGACCGATTTCTGCATTGATGTGAGCACCACCTACCACCACCTCATCGGGCTGGATATCGAGCGGGTGCCCAATTATCCGGGAAGCGACCATCAGGCATACATAGATTACGGATATGATGCGGTATTCAGCGCTCATTATGATGGTTACCCCTATGGACATTCGGCCAATGACAGCATAGACAAAATCAATTTCACCTACCATACGAAGGTGGCACGACTTTTTGCCGCAGTGCTGGCGGAGATGGCAAACAGGCCGGTGCACACCTATGTGGAGATACAGGAGCCGCGTGAAGGGTATCTCTATGTGATGGACCATCCAATAATGCCCCTTACCTGTAAGACATGGTATCTGGGATTGAGGGGAGCCACCATTGTCGTAGGAAGGGTGACGGTGGTTGCCGAAACGGAGGGCGCGGTTGAAAAGGTGATATTTGCCGTGGATGAGCGAATGTGGAAGTGGGACTATGATCCTCCCTATGAATGGAAGGTGAATGCGGTGGTTCTCGGAAAACATTATATAAGGACACATGCATATGGAGAGGAAATGGCGGAGGATGAGATGGACATACTCGCACTCATCCCCTACACACCATAAATTATATAACCAAATTGCAATTAAAGGGGTGTGAAATTGAGGGTCACGATATTGTTTGTTGCGGTGTTGCTCGTTATTCCTTCCATCCATGCACAGGCGAAGCCAGACATATACATTGCCGACACTGATGTTTCCCCCGCGGACATATACGCAGGAGACCAGGTGAAGGTGAAGGTCACGGTGGGAAATCTCGGTGCAGGAGCGCACAATGTGGGCGTAGCACTGTTTGTGGACAACAGAACAGCAGCGGTGGACGAGATCGAAATCGACGTACTGGATGAAGGAAGCGAGGAAGAGGTCACACTGTACTGGTTTGCCGAGGAAGGAGAACATACACTTTTCATCTTTGCCGATCCTGATGGAAAGATAGATGAGGATAACGAGGACAATAACTTTGTAAGCGTTGAAGTTACCGTCCAGAAGCCCATATACCCTCCCTTCCCGCCCGCTGCGGAAAATGCCACATGGTGGGACAGCACCTGGCACTACCGGGTGCCGCTCACAGCCTCCATGGTGGGGGAGCGGGAGGACTATGCCTTTGCCAACAAAATGGTATACTGTACCATAAACTTCACCGAACTCATGGATATCCTTTCCTACTATCAGGCGGGAAGCTTTTCAAAACGGACATTCTACCCCGATTCCGTGAGGGTGGTGGAATATGAGCTGCACAACGGCACATGGGTACCGGTAAAAAACGTGGGCAGGGAAATCATACTGAACAATGATTATGATGCACTGGAAAATGCCAATGTCACCGTGATGTGGGTGATGGAGGGCAACGTGAACCCCCACGAGCGGAGATACTATTACATTTACTGGGATACGGTGGAAAACGGGCATAAAAGGGGAGAGTTTGCCCGTATTCACTCAGGAATAAAAAATGCGGAATTTGAGGATACCACCTCCACGCAGTGGAAAAACATCACTGAAGGGGCCATAAAATGGGAATCCGGCTATGTTGACGACCCCGTTGAGGAAGACACATGCTATGGCATATCCGCAAAGGGATTGTTCGGTATAGGGGGATATATATGGTCCCCGGGCTATGTAAAAATACGGCAGGATGTCAAGGTCCCCGATGAAGGGGAAGGGTACTATATTCTCCACGGGAAGGTATTTGCGGTATCCGACGTTGAGAGCTTCCAGTGGCAGATTCTTGTCGATGGAACGGCCATTGAAACGGGATACTCCACCGGCGGCTGGCTCATCATCCAGGAAAATATCACCTCCTATCTGAAATCAAAGGGTACTGTTACCATCTCATTCAAGGTGGAGGTGACCACAGCATCCGTCACCACCGAGCAGCAGGAAATATCTGTATATATTGATCCATCCTGGATAGAAACGGCGCCCATCACCACCGAGATGTTTGTCAACTCCTCCAGGGGATGGTGGGGCGATGCATCGGGGCTCGACACCACCTATGTCTCTGGAGCGGAGGGAAAGGATACCATAGAGCGCATTGATGTGGAGAGTATTGCCTATCCCAAGGAAGTCATGGCTAAACTGTACTCGCCGAAGTCAGAGTTGATAAAGGCATCGATGCCGCTTCCCGACCCGAGTTTTGAAGAGGAGGGATATACCTATCTGTTTGCCAATGACGAGAAGACAACTTCCTCCCGCATCCAGGAAACCCTCCATCACGGTGGAAACAGGGCGGTGGAATTGCGTATGAGCAACTACCTGGGGACCTGGGAATTCCAGAATGAGGATGTGGCAAAGGGAGCAGTGGCAGGATTCAGACAGAACATCACCCACGGTATCACCCTCGCAGAACTGCCAGAGCTGTATTTCTGGTACAACATAGAGAGATTTTCCTCATCTGCGGTGCTGAATTACACCATTCTCACCGTGGGCTCCACCCCGAAATTCTACACCATACCTCTCTCCATACTCCAGAATGATAACCAGTGGCACCGGTATGATATTCCGGCAGGCACACTCCACAACTGGAGGCAGGGTGGCGGAAAGATAACCGCCATCGAGATGCGCCTCATTGCCGATGAGGAGAGCACCGAGAGCACCGTCTACATCGATGATCTCGGATACTCTTTCATGCCTGAAAATGCCACCGACCGCACGAAATGGCACATAGAGGATTTCTATACCTTTGTGGGCGGCACAAAAACAGGAAAGTGGCGGGTGGACGTGATACTTGCGGACGGCTCTGATTACCGGGTGGAAAAGAGCATCCAGATAAATGTGGATGCCGCTGCAAATCTTGATGTGTATAACGTCGAGGTGCCCGCATCATTGAAGGAAGGGGAAACAGGCATCTTCACCGTGCAGGTGAAAAATCACGGTCCCAAGGCGATTGGAGAGGACACCCCCATAAACATCACACTGGCCATCTATCAGGAAGACGGAGACTATATCAAAATGAGGCAATCGGTGGCGGGACTTGCCGTTGATGAGGTAAAGACGGTGACATTCCAGTGGACGGCACTCTATGGAAAAGAGGGGGATGAAGGGAACTGGAAGATAATAGCCAGGGTCAATGAAAACGGAGAGATTGCCGAGTGGGAGATGAAGGATAACTGGTACGCATCAGAGGTAAATGTGGAGCCAAGACCCGATGTGAAAATAGACATGGAGGACGTGCTCTTCGTGCCGGGCCATCCACAGCAGAATGAAACCATCAACATCTCCATTATCGTTCATAATATCGGTTATGCAAATGCCTCTGCAAGGATAAAAATATACAAGAGAGGGGTCGATGAAGACAAGTTCGTACTCATAGGTGATGGGGGCATCGAAAAATTCATTGAGGGCAAGAGCAAGGCAAGGGTGGTGCACACGTGGATGGCAGATAACGGAACATACCACATAAAGGTCGAGGTGAGCTGTGACGATGAGATAAATACGGGAAACAATGTGGTCATCAAGGATATCAGAGTGGGAGGCGGCATGGATTTCACCCCTCCGGTGATAGAAAGCGTGCGCATTGAACCGGAGATTCAGGTGATGGGACAGATTGTCAACATTTCCGCAACCATTTCCGATGAAAACACCACCATCGAAAGGGCGACGGTCACCGTTTCCAATGGCACCCAGGAGACAGAGCACACCATGAGACGGGTCGGCACCACTGACATATACTATGCCACCATCTCATCCAGCAAGGTGGGATATTATACGGTGGTCATCCAGGCATGGGATACATCGGTGCTCCAGAACATGGCGGAAACCGAGGAAGCATCCTTCAGGGTCGTGTATGAGGGAATCGAGACAGACCCGCCGGTGATAAAGGCAGTTTCCATTGACCCACCGGAGGCAAAGCAGGTGGTATCCGGTACGGTCAACATCTCCGCATACATAGAGGATGAGAGCGGCATAGAAAGGGCGGTGGTGATCATCAGTGATGGGACCACCGAAGAGACGCATGAAATGGATGGGGGAGAAAATCATATCTATTACTATGAAAAGGAGTGCGATACTCCCGGCACTTTCTCCTACTATATCGACGTGGTGGATGCCTCGGCAAATGCAAATCATAATCGTTCAGCAACCCACTCCTTTGAGGTGCCATCGGATTATGATATGGACGGCGTGCCCGATACGGTGGAACTTTCGGCGGGATCCGACCCCAGGAATGAAAGCGATGTCATAAACGTGAGTGTGGGGGGTGAGGAAGGCTATCTCCTGTGGGTGGCAGGCAACCATACCTACCGGTACTGGGACAGGGATGATGACGAGATTAGAACAGTCACAGAAAAGGACGTGGATGGTGACGGGCAGGAGGATGTGCTGTTTGATGCGGATGGCGATGGAAGAGCAGATTATTACTATAACGAGGCCGCAAAGGAACTGAGAGTTTATGAGGAACAACCGGAGGAAGAACCCACCGAGACGGTATGGATATTACCCCCGCTGGCACTCTTTATTCTGGTATGCATAGGGTTTATCGCTGTCAGAAAGAGATAAAACCCCTCAGCCGCGGTACAAGAATAATTGAAACCAGGGATAATAAAACGAGTATCGAGAGGGCCGTCGAGACCATTGAAGAGAGTTTTTCGGTCTTCTCCTTTTTTCTGCCGCGCTTGGAGAGCATATAGTTGATTCCGTCGTGGAATATGTATCCTCCGTCAAGCGGGATGGCGGGGAGTGCATTGAAGGTGCCCACCGCAAAGTTGAGCCAGAAAATCCAGTAGAGAATATTGTAGAGTATCCAGAAGGCATGCGAAGGGGTGTAGATGGATTCCAGTTCTGCGGGAAGCGGTGACATGCCAATGAACGGCAGCGTGAGATACTGGAGAAAACGTCCCCTGAATGGATGGTATATGTTCGGAATAAAATCGGTATCCATCACCATGTCGGAGATGCCATATGCGCCGATCCCGAGAAAACCCTTTCCTGCATCCTTTTCATTGTCGGTGTACTCGTATTTATCCGCGAGCACAAGGGATGCATTGCTGAAGGTGCCATTGCGGTAATAGTACAGTGTCAGCTCGTCGCCCGCATGTGTTGCATTCATAAATGCAATGAAATCATCGTTTGTTTCAAGAAACGAGGTGTTCGAACGATACACCGCTTTGTAGATGATATCATCCTCTTCCAGCACCCTTTCCGCCGGCATGCCCTTCACCACGTTCTCCACATACAGCCCGTAAAAAAATCGAGTTTCCTTTACAGTGCCGTGGTAAAGAAAGGTAACGTTGTGGAAGGTTCCCGCCTGGAGCGTGGCGGTGATATTCAGCATATCCTCCCGTGTGTGTACGGGGGTGTCGTCTATTTTGCTTATGACACTCCATTTATCAATGCCGTATGCATCGGTTCCCATGACCACTCCATCCGCTGCCGACGTGATGGCGGGGGCCATTGCAAAGGCAAGAATGAGAAGGCATACGAAGGCGAGGATGATATTGGTGGAGGGACCTGCGGCAAACACCCTGCTTCGTTTCAGCCTGCTTGTGCTCTTCAACTCGTCCTCATCGGGTTCCACGAAAGCACCTATGGGAACAATTAAAAATAGCAGCCCGAGCGTGTTTATTTTTATGCCTCCTGCCCGCGCCAGAATACCATGGGAGAACTCGTGGACCACGATGGCCACAAGGAGCGCCAGTATGCCGTATCCCACGGGAATCACCGGATTTATTCCAGGAAGGCCGATTATGAGCCTGGGGGATGGTGCGTTCTGAGGGGGTATCTGGAAGGAGACAATCACATTGAATATGATAAGGGCGGTGGTGAACACCATTGCCACGATGCACAGGATGATGGAGATGTCGCCGTACCGCTTCCACGCCCTTCTCTTTGCAATGTACTCTATGGTTTTTTTGCCCTTCTCGGTTTTCCACATGAGCAGGGGGCCCATCACATCAAGCCCGCGATCCTTTCCCTTCTTTTTGGCGATATACAGCACAATAATCCACAGTGCAAAAAGCGCAATGAGCAGTTCTATCATGTGGTTTCCTCCTTATATATGTCCTCCACAATGTGGTACAGTACACTCCCGATAAATGCGATGAGCAGCCCCCCGGTAATGCGGGCAAGAAACGGTATGGAAATGACATATTCGTTCAGTATTGAATGCAGTGAGGTCTGACGGGTTATCTCCACCAGAATGGTGAGCGATGCCGAGAGGATGAGGCCGAACGCAATGAGTGTGAACGGGAGAATGGTGTAGCTCCACAGCACCTTTTTCTCCTTGAAGTAGGCATCGATGAATCTTCCCAGGGCGATGAGGAGCACGGCGGCGATGACATACCACAGAATTTCGTTGACAAACCGTATGGCATATTCGGCTGCCGCCACTTCCTTTCCGCTGAGCACACGCACTGCAAACACAAAGGAGATTATTACGATAAAGGCGGCAAGCACGGAGGAAAAAATGGTCATCTTACCTGTTTTCAGCCCGGTTGCCACCTCCCTTCCAATTTCTGAAATCGGCGCTTCCAGATGGAATACCCGCACCAAAAGATACAAACCGAGGACAATGAATATGGACGAGATACCGAGGGACATTGACCCAAATACTGCAGAAATCCCCCATATGAGCAGAATAATTGCCACCGGTAGCAGGAACCTTCTCTGGAGTTTTTCATCGTCCATGAGCCGTTTTATGATGTAATACGTTCCCTCCAGTGTCTGGCTCTGCTTCACCACCACCCGTTTTACGGTATCTATCTTTATTCTTGATTCTATGATGGGAATGATGTACTCATCCTCAGCTCCGTCGGTGACCAGCACCACACGGTCCGGTTTTATCTCTGCCAGTATCTCATCAAGTTGCGAGGCAATTTTCATATCCGATTCCATGCCCACATGTATGTCTCCGCACAGGGTCACAATTTCTGCGTCATCCAGCTGATCATAGGTGGCAATGGCGGCGAACAGGCAGTTGGTATCCGAATCCTCGGGGTCTGCCAGAGCCAGGGACTGCGCCGCCTTTAAATTTTCCTCTCTTCCCACGATGGGGGAGCCGTACCCCACCTTCCTGCCGAAGTCATTATCCCTATCAACACACAGAACCAAGGTTTTCATGGACGATTAACATCCTCACGTCCTATAATAAAATTACGATTTTGTGAATGTGATGGCTACTCATGCGTGTGAATGACCCGTTTATCGGTGAGTATCATATCCATGCGCACGTCATGCGGTTCGTCCGGTATGCGGTGTTCCAGCACCTGGAAGTCATAGGCAAGTGCAACTTTGAGGGAATCCGCACGCGCAAGAAGCGAATCGTAGTATCCCCCGCCATACCCTATCCTGTTTCCATATTCATCGAATGCAATGCCGGGCACAATCACCATCTCCGCCTCCTCCACATCCCGTATTCTCAGAAATGCATCCTTCGGTTCGAGTATGCCATAGGCGCCGGTGGAAAGCTCC
>QMSU01000011.1 GCA_003650975.1 Thermoplasmata archaeon | reverse complement strand
CTCAGCTGAATGGCCCGCTCAAAATTGAGGGCGTCCGCCTCCCTTCTCATTTCTGCCTCAAGTTCTACCAAAAGAGCGGGGATGTCCTCCTTCGGGATGTGTTTGACATCGGTCACCTCGGTGACCTTTTCCCCCACGGGCTTCACAATGCTCGTGGGGACAATGTTGTGCATTCTGTTGTATTCCATCTGAATGGCCCTTCTTCTCTCCGTTTCACGGAGCGCCATTCTCATGGAGTCGGTGACGGTGTCGGCATAGAGCACCACCTTTGCACGGGCATTGCGGGCCGCCCTGCCAATTATCTGAATAAGACTCCGTTCATCCCGCAGGAATCCCTCCTTGTCGGCATCCAATATTCCTATGAAACCTATTTCCGGAATGTCGATTCCCTCTCTGAGGAGGTTGATTCCCACCAGCACATCGAATACACCCAGGCGGAGCTGCCGGATGATTTCCGTGCGTTCAAGGGTATCTATCTCGGAATGGAGATACCGTGTCCTGATGCGCTTTCCCGCAAGATATTCGGAAAGTTCCTCTGCAAGTTTTTTGGTGAGGGTGGTCACCAGGGCCCGCTCCCCCCTCTTCACCACTTCATGTATCTCGGAAATGAGGTCTCTCATCTGCCCTGCGGTTCCCCGCACCTCCACCCGTGGGTCCACAAGTCCCGTGGGTCGGATTATCTGCTCCACCACCTGCTGGGACTTCCTGAGCTCATAGTCACCTGGTGTTGCCGATACAAATATCACCTGGCGCATATATTCCTCGAATTCTTCAAAGGTGAGGGGGCGGTTGTCGAAGGCGCTGGGTAGCCTGAAACCGTAGTCCACCAGCGCCTTTTTCCGCGAATAATCGCCGCGATACATGCCCTGAATCTGGGGAATGGTGCGGTGACTCTCATCGATGAACATGAGGAAATCGGAGGGGAAGTAATCGAGAAGGCAGTAGGGTTTTTCTCCAGGCTTTCTCCCGTCAAAATGCCGTGCATAGTTCTCGATGGATTTGCAGTATCCCGTTTCCTCCATCATCTCTATGTCATAGAGTGTCCGCTGCCTCAGGCGATGGGCCGAAAATGCATCCAGCTCCCTGACCCGCTCCTCGAGTTCCTGCTTTATGGATTCGATGGCCCGTTTCCTCCTCTCCTCAGGTATGACAAAGTGGGCGGCGGGAAATAAAAAGAAATAATCATAATTATCTGTAATGTTTCCAGTTAGCCGTTCCATCTCCCGTATTCGCTCTATCTCGTCACCGAACATCTCGATGCGGATGATGCGGTCGTAGTATCCCGGAATGATGTCAATGGTATCCCCCTTCACCCGGAAGGTGCCCGGACGGAGACTTATATCGTTCCGCTCGTACTGGCTGTCAATCAGTTTTTTGAGCAGTTCCCTTCGCGAAATGTGCTGCCCCACCGCCACCTCAAATCCCATCTCCCTGAAATCCCTGGGGTCTCCCACGCTGTAGATGCAGGAGACGGAAGCCACGATGATGACATCCCTCCTGGAGGAAAGGGAGGCCGTTGCGGAAAGACGCATCTGCTCGATTTTGGGATTGATATCCGCATCCTTTTCAATGTACTGGTCCCTCTGTGGCAGATAGGACTCCGGCTGGTAGTAATCATAGTAGGAGACAAAGTATTCCACCCGATTCTCCGGAAACAGTTCCTTGAATTCGCTGTAGAGCTGTGCGGCGAGTGTTTTGTTGTGGGCAATCACAAGTGCCGGCCTCTGCGCCCGGGCTATCACGTTTGCCATGGTGAAGGTCTTTCCCGAGCCCGTCACTCCGAGAAGTGTCTGAAATCGCATATTTCTCTCAATGCCCGCCACCAGTTTTTCTATCGCCTGGGGCTGTGAGCCCCTTGGAGTAAGGTCGGTGACCAGCTTGAACCCACCTATGGTATCACCTCCCTTTTCCTCAGGAGGCGGTTGTAGGAGAGGGCAAACCTGTGGGCCTCGTCCCGTATTTCCCGCACATAATGAAGCCCCCGGTGCTTTTCCGGGAGGCGGAGCGGACGGGCCCTCCCCGGCACATATATCTCCTCCTCCCGCTTGGCAATGGAAATGATGGGGATGGAGAGCGAAAGGTTGTGCAGTTCCTGCAGTGCGGCATTGAGCTGCCCCCTCCCGCCGTCGATGATGATGAGGTCTGGAAGGGAGACTCCCTCCCGCGTCAATCGGGCATAGCGGCGCCTCACCACCTCCCCGATGGCGGCGCAGTCATCGATTCCCTCCACGGTTTTTATTCTGAATCTCCGGTAGGCTCCTTTATCGGGAATCCCGTTGGTGAATCTCACCATCGCGCCCACCACAGAGGTGCCGCTCAGGTGCGAGATATCGAAACATTCAATGATGGAGGGACTCACGGTGAGACGGAGTGCCCGTTTCAGGGCATCAACCTTTTCCATGTTCCCGAAGAAGGTGATGTCAATGTTTTTCCGGGCCAGAGTAAGCAGCTCCCTTTTCATTCCCCGCTGCGGTGTGGTGAGCCGCACCCTCTTTCCCCTTTTCCCGGTGAGATAGGACGCAATGGCATCGCTTGCGGGGACGGGGAGGATGAGTTCTGCAGGAACAGGATGCTCATCATAATACCGGACAATGAACTCCTCGAGGAAATCATCACGGTAATCAAACACATATTCGTTTTTGTTGACAAGCATCCCCCGGTGGATGTTGAATACCATGAGGTACACGGTGTTGTCGTGCACCCGGTAGTTGAGCACATCCTCGTTGTAGGTTCGCTCCCTCTGCATTTTCTGGCGCTCGCTCAGCTTTCTCACCGCGGCAATCTGTTTGCGAAGGGAGAGTGCCCGCTCGAACTCGTTTTCATCTGCAAGACGTTTCATGGTTTTTTCCATCTGTGCAAGCAGTTCATCTGTTTCACCCGAAAGCACCTGCACCGCCCGCTCCACGTTCTCGCGGTACTCATCCCGCGTCACCTTCCCTATGCATGGTGCAGAGCAGAGGTTGATGTGGTGGCGCAGGCACGGTTTTTTCGGCATTTTCCTGCAGGTTCTTAAAAGAAAGGTTTTCTGAAGGAAGCGGAGCACATAGTCCCGCTCCTCGGCTGAGACGAAGGGGCCGAAATATTTTCCGCCACCCGCCCTTCTCCGTGCGATGACAAGTCGCGGGAAATCCTCATCGGTGAGGCGGATGTGGGCATATGATTTGGCATCCTTAAGGCGAATGTTGTATTTTGGCTGGTGTGTTTTGATGAGGGTGTTCTCCAGTATCAGTGCCTCCGTTTCGCTGTCGGTGACAATCACCTCCACGCGGGCAACATGACTGAGCATGGCCCGTGTCTTCGGATCTTCAATTGTGTGCTGAAAATAGCTCTTCACCCTTTTTCGTATGTCCTTTGCCTTTCCCACATAGATAATAACATCAGAGGCATCTCTGAAAAGGTAGCATCCCGGGCAGGAGGGAAGGGTGTCTGTTTCAATCATGGAACCACCCCGTCGGAAAGCACCCGCTTCAGAAAGATGCCGGTGTAACTTTTGGGATTTTTTGCCACCTCTTCGGGAGTTCCCTCCGCCACCACGGTGCCGCCCTCGTCGCCTCCCTCGGGACCCAGGTCGATGATGTGGTCGGCTGATTTGATGACCTCCATGTTGTGCTCTATGATGACCACCGTGTTTCCACGATCCACCAGGGTGTTGAGCACCTCTATGAGTTTTTTGACATCGTGGAAGTGGAGGCCGGTGGTGGGCTCGTCCAGCAGGTAGAGGGTTCTTCCGGTGCTCTTTTTGGAAAGCTCTCTCGTGAGTTTTATCCGCTGTGCCTCCCCGCCGGAGAGGGTGGTGGAACTCTGGCCGAGTTTGATGTAGTCGAGGCCAACCTTCGAAAGGGTGGAGAGTTTCCGCCTTATTGCGGGGATATTTCTGAAAAATTCCAGTGCCTCCTCCACGCTCATGTCCAGCACATCCGCGATGGTTTTTCCCTTATAGGTGACCTCCAGAGTCTCGCGGTTGTAGCGCTTCCCCCTGCACGCCTCGCACTCAATATAGATGTCGGGCAAAAAGTGCATTTCTATCTTGATGAGGCCGTCACCCCGGCACGTTTCGCACCTTCCACCCTTCACGTTGAAGGAGAATCTTCCCGGTTTGTACCCCCGCAGTCGTGCCTCGGTGGTCTGAGCAAATATCTTTCGTATGTCATCGAAGACCTTTGTGTAGGTGGCGGGATTGCTCCGCGGTGTTTTCCCTATGGGACTCTGATCGATGATGATGACCTTGTCAATTCTCCCGTCGCATTCTATGGCATCGTGGTCTCCTGGATTCACCCGCGAGCCGTGGAGCGTTTTCATGAGGCCCTTGTAGAGAATCTCGTGCACCAGCGTTGATTTTCCGCTTCCCGAAACACCGGTTATGGCGGTGAGCACACCCATGGGGATGTTGACGGTGATATTCTTGAGGTTGTGCTCCCTGCATCCCCTTATCCGGATGTAACGTGATGATGTTCTTCGTCTCTTTGGCACCTCTATCTTCAGTTTTTTGGAGAGATACTGTCCGGTAAGGGAGCGGGGGTTTTTTGCTATCTCCTCAGGCGTACCTTCAGCGATGATTTCCCCACCGTGGATGCCGGCACCGGGACCCATGTCAATGACATAATCGGCACTCATTATGGTTTCCTCATCGTGCTCCACAACAATAAGGGTGTTTCCCATGTCCCTCAGCCGGTGAAGGGTGGATATGAGTTTTTTGTTGTCACGCTGGTGGAGGCCTATGGAGGGTTCGTCCAGCACGTACAGCACACCCATGAGATTGGAGCCAATCTGCGTCGCAAGGCGTATGCGTTGCGCCTCCCCGCCGGAGAGGGTGCCGGCACTCCTTGAAAGGGTGAGATAGCCGAGTCCCACACGGTCCAGAAAATCGAGTCGCTCGCGTATCTCCTTGAGTATCTGCCGTGCAATTTTCTGCTCCCTCTCGGAAAGCGCAAGGCGGGAGAAGAAGGATATGCATTCCCGTATTGACATGTCGGTGATGTCGATTATTGATTTCCCTGCTATTTTCACCGCCAGCACCTTCTGTTTCAGCCGTTTTCCCTGGCACGAGGGACAGGCTGATATCCGCATGAACTTCTCCATGTCTCTCCTTCGGTAATCGGATTCCGTCTGCTTGTACAGCCGCTCTGCCTGGGGGATGAGCCCCTCCCACGTGCCCCGGTGTGACCAGTGGGCCTCACCGTTTTTCATGGTGATGTCGAAGGTGATTTTCTCATCCGAGCCGTACATGAGTGCGTGATATTGCCGTTCCGTGAGATCCTCTATGGGTGTGAATATGTCGAAGCCAAAGTGCTTCGCCACGCCGCCAAGATAGTGGGTTCGCCAGCTGTCCCGCACGGTTCTGTACAGGGCAATGGCGCCGTCGGCAATGCATTTGGTTTTGTCGGGGATGATGAGGTCAGGGTCAAATTCCATTTTGATTCCCAGACCGTGACACTCCTCACAGGCACCCAGGGGGCTGTTGAAGGAGAACATCCGCGGCTGAAGTTCCTCAAATATCATGCCGCACTGCGGGCAGGCCATTTTGGAGGAATAAATGGATTCGGTGCCATCCCGGTCAACCACAATGAGCAGGCCGTCCGCATTTTTGAGTGCGTTTTCGCATGCCTCCACGAGCCGCGAGAAGTCACCCACATCAAGCCGGTCGATGACCACCTCAATGTCGTGTTTTTTGTATCGTTCAAGTGAGATTTCCTCGTGGGTGCGGTACATGACTCCATCCACCCTCACCCGTGTGTAGCCCTGCGCGTGAAGGTTCTGGAACAGCTGCTCATAGGTTCCCTTCCTCTGACGCACCAGCGGTGAAAGGATGGTTACCATGGAGGAATGCTCCTCCGCTATGCGTTCGGCAATCTGCTGGGGAGACTGGGATTCAATGGGTATGTGGTGCTCCGGGCAGTGGGGGACACCGATTCGCGCAAAGAGGAGGCGGAGGTAGTCATAAATCTCCGTGATGGTGCCCACGGTGCTCCGGGGATTCCGGCTGGTGGTTTTCTGCTCAATGGAGATAGCTGGCGAGAGCCCCTCTATTGCATCAACATCTGGTTTGTGCATCAGCCCCAGAAACTGCCGTGCGTATGCGGAAAGCGATTCCACATACCGTCGCTGCCCCTCCGCATAGAGTGTATCGAAGGCGAGTGTGGATTTCCCGGAACCGGAGATGCCTGATATCACAATGAATTTCTCTCTGGGAATCCTCACATCGATGTTTTTGAGGTTGTGTTCCCGGGCACCACGGATGATGATTTCCTTCACCTTTGCAATGTTACATACCACTATTTAATGTTTTTTCTGCTCCCTGCAAAGGAGGGTATCGGAAATCATGGTGATGTAAAAAACTTTTTTAATGCCGGTGCGATTTCCTGTCAGGCGGGGATGGCCCAGCTCGGTACGGCGCAGGATTGCTAATCCTGTGGTCTTTGACCACGCGAGTTCAAATCTCGCTCCCCGCGCTCTCTTATTTTCTTGCTGAAAAAACTTTGTGATAACATAAATGACACCTTGTATCATGAAGTGGATTTAGTATGCCTTTTCCCATTCTTTGTGTAGGCACCATTATCCTTCGCAGGGATTATCGCCTTCTCAGAACCTTTTTAAAGTAGATGGTGATTATTCCAGAGAGGTACGAACATGATACCGTTGCTGATGGGCATAATCCTGGTAGTGGTGGTGGCGCTCATATTTCTGAGCTACTACAATCGCATAATAAGGCTGGAGAACCGCATTGACAATGCGTGGAGCCAGATTGACGTGCAGCTCCGCAGAAGGGCGGATCTGATACCGAATCTGATGGAAACGGTCAAAGGATACATGAAACATGAGCGAAGTGTGCTTGAAAATGTGACCAAGGCACGGGCTGCCATTATGAAGGCGAAAACACCGCAGGAAAACATAGATGCCGACAATATGCTCACCGGGGCGCTGAAAAGCCTTTTTGCCGTTGCGGAGAATTACCCCGATCTCAAGGCAAATCAGAATTTCCTCCAGCTGCAGGACGAGCTCACCCATACCGAGGACAAAATCTCCTATGCGCGCCAGCATTACAACGACACCGTCCTTAAATTCAACAACGTGGTGGAGACATTCCCCGGGGTCATCTTTGCGCGCATGATGGGTAAACAGGAGAGGGAGATGCTCAAAATTCCCGAGGAATCGCGGGAAGTACCAAAAATAGCATTCTGAACATGGAAAAACGGTTGCTTGTGGAAGACCACATACGCAAAAACAAGCGGGATACGGTCATCATCTGTATGTTCATGGTCATCCTGCTTTTCGCCGTCATATTTTCAATCGGTCTCGTAATGGGCTTCCCGCCGTTTTTTGCCACCGCAATCGGTCTCCCCGTGGCGCTGCTCTACATTGCAGTCACCTATTCATTTTCGGTAAAAAGCGTCATAGCCGCCGCCAAGGCCCGCCCCGCCAACCCGAGCCGGCGGGAGGAAAAACTGCTGATATACAAGGTGGAGGAGATGGCCATTGCCGCGGGGCTCCCCACGCCGAGGGCGTATGTGCAGGACTCGAGCGATATCAACGCCTTTGCAACCGGGAAAAGGCCCGAGGAGGCCATAATCTGTGTCACCACAGGGGCGCTCCGCAAGTTAAATACCGAAGAGCTCGAGGGTGTTATCGGACATGAGATGAGCCATATACAGAATCGCGACATTCTCGTTGCCACCGTCACCGTGGGCATCGTTGGTGCCATTGCACTCCTCGCAGAGATAGCACTGCGCGCGCTTTTCTGGGGAGGAGGTGGAAGGGGGAAAAAAGGGGGAGAAAATATCATCCTTCTCGTGGTGGCACTCATTTTCATCGTGCTTGCACCCATCTTCTCCCGCCTCACCTATCTCGCGATTTCCCGAAAGAGAGAATACCTGGCCGATGCCAATGGTGCATATCTCACCAGAAATCCCGAGGGGCTTGCACGGGCTCTCGAGAAAATCAAGGCCGACCTTCCCGATGATCCCAAGGGCTCAAAAACGGTTGCTCCCCTCTACATTGCAAATCCCTTCAAACGCTCTCTGAGAGATTCCATCTGGGCAACGCATCCGCCCATTGACGAGAGAATCAAACGCCTGCGGTCCATGTAAATCCTTATGAATGAAAAGTGAGGCATGTAGAAATCATTTAAAAACGTGGATATCATTTTTCAAGGAGCATCACCCATCATTCATGATGTTTCACAATCCATTTTACAGACCGGTTATCCTCTTCTCAAAATCCTTCAAATTGCGCACCACATGATCTTCGTCTGCATGTGTGCCATCCCTGTCAAGATAGTAGGCCTCTATGCGGGCCTCCCTCGGTGCAACGTAATCGAAGAGGTAGTTGTCCCCCACATGAATCATGGCGCTCTTTTCTATTCCCATCCTCTCACAGACCATCTCATATACTGATTTTTCCTTTTTTGTTTTTCCAAAGTCACTCACAGAGGAAAAAATGGCGGAGAAATGCTTCCCGATATCAAGTACCTCCATTTCCTTCTGAATGAATTCGCGTGCAGCATTTGAGATGATGATGAGGGTATGCCGTGTGCCCAGTGCTTCAAGCACCTCAGGAACCTCCGGATAGGTGGCCACTCTGTCGATGCAGCTTTCAAGCACGTCATTCCATGCAATGTCCAGGTCGAATTTCTCCAGCCAGTAGTGAATGTTATACCACTCCAGCGCTTCCGGGCCGATTTTCAGATACTCCCTCTCGACAATGTTCCTTGCCTCCTCAAAAGAAAGGGCATGGGTTTCGGCGTAAATCTCCGGTATTCTCTCGAGCCACACCGCGTCCACGTACTCTGTGGTAACCAGCGTTCCATCCAGGTCAAAGGATATGATTCTCTTCATGGTACTCGAATGCATATATGTTTCCTTCATACTCAACGATTTTTATCTTTTTCCCCTCGCGCCATCCCTTCGGTTTTGCGACCTCCTTGGTGGTAAAATCAAGTGAATCCATGATATAGAGGGTGTTCTTGTCGTGATGAAGTACCGTTGCCTCCCTTGCCTCGAGTTCAACCTTCACCGCCCGCTTCAGTTCCTTCTCATATATATACCGTGTCTCACCGTCCATGCCCTCGAGCTGCAGTTTCCTTCCGGCGGCAACCACCCGGTACAGCTTGTTGTCGAGCTTGAAAAACGAGCCGATGTACTCCGGCAATCTCACACTGTAGGTATCCCGGTACACTCTCTTCCCGTCCTTCACACCCACAAGTGATGATGATATGGTGAGTTTCCCTCCGAACTTTTCCCGTATCTCCTTTGCCGCCTGTTCCGCCGCACCCCGTGCACCCATGTAGTAATCGGTGCCGCCGCGCACCTTCTCCTTTTTGGTGATGAATGAATGCTGGTCATCCACCTTCCTCTTGATTATCTCTCCGATTCTTTCCAGCTGTTCTTCCTTTGCCCCCCTCACCTGAAGGATGGCCTCGAAGTAGCCTCCTCTCTGGAGCGAGCATTTCGGACAGAGGCGGTATTTCTCCTTGATTTTTATGTGGCCCGTTTTTTCGATTTTTCTCCCCTCAAAGGTTCCCCGGCAGGTAACCGTGCCCTTTTCCCTGTCAAACGAGCACTCGAGGGGAATCTCCGCCGTTATCCTGCTTTTGATGGCATCTTCAATATCTGCCCACATATCCCCCGTTTTCCACTGATTGAGTATCCGGTGGGCATCGCAATTCCTGCAGAAGGTGACGGTGATTTCAGACGGTATGCGGAAAAACACATTCTTTTTCAGATAGCAATCAAGACACAATCCGCGGTATGTTTTTCCCTCCTTCCCGCATTCAACGCAGAACATGTTACAAAAGGGCGAACTGGGCGTGTGGTACGCCCGCAATCACTAACACGTTTCTCTCATCTATGAGGCCCATCTCTATGCCGCATTTCACTGCCCGGTGTCCCACCAGATTCGCTATTGTTGCCCCTTCCAGATGTTTTTTCAGCATCTCCTCGTCGCTGATGATATCCCTGTAAAATTCCCTGGAAACGTGGAACTCTATGTCGCCGTCATTCAGTGTTTTTCCCAGAAGTTCACGGTCGCAGGCTGCCACGAGTATTTCAGTCTGGGTGGTATACACCCGGATGCAGAGATCACTCGCTGGTGAGGCTGTATCGTCCGAGCTTTGCTTCATATATGATTCCCTCTCTTCTCATTTTCTCTATGAGCCGTTCCACGGCATCCTTCTCCATTCCCTCATCCTGGGCACGGGTGACTATCTCCTCAATGGGAGCAGGGGCATCTATCTCCCTGCAGATTTCCCGTATTATCTGCGTGATCACCTTCATTTTGTCCTTCTGCGTTTTGGTGATGCCCGTGGTGATAAGATCGATGTTGAATGAATCCAGGTCCTTTTCCATCCCCACCTTCGTGAGGTAGTACTCAACGATTTCGATGGCCTTATCGGCATCTTCAACGGTCACCACATTGGAGAGCCGCATGCGCGCCGATGCCTCCGCTATCCTGATGAATGCTTCAAGCTGCCGGGGCGTAAAGGGAATGGTCTCCTTGGCCTTTGCCCTCATATCCACGTAGTAGTTTTTGATTCTCTCGATGGCCTCCTCGCTCAACACGGGGAACACGTTTCGTTTGGCGTAGGCGATGTACTTCCTCATAAAATCGGGAGGTATTGCGGGTGTAATCTTATCCATCTCCACCTGCTCGTCATGGGAGAACATGGCTCCGTATTTGTGCACCTCGAGTATATGGCCCGCCATCTCATCGTCCCGCTCCTTATCGGGTTTGTCGGTGACCGGGAAAATGAGATCGAAACGGGAGAGCAGAGCGGGAGGAATGTTTATCTGGTCGGCTATGGGGGCGTAATCGTCAAATCTTCCGAATTTGGGGTTTGCCGCACCAAGGAGTGCGCATCGCGATTTCAGCGTGGCGTTGATTCCCGCCTTGGCCACACTTATCTCCTGCTGCTCCATTGCCTGATGCAGGGCATCGCGGTCCTTCGGCGCCATCTTGTCCAGCTCATCAACGCAGGCAATTCCCAGGTCCGCTATCACCAGGGCCCCCGCCTCCAGTGTCCATCCTCCCTCGCCGAACTCATCGCTCTTCACGGCGGATGCGGTGAGTCCCGCAGCGCTGCTGGACTTCCCCGAGGTGTAGATGCTTCTCGGAGCAAGCTGGGAAATGTAGCGGAGGAGCTGGCTCTTTGCCGTACCGGGGTCACCGATGAGCAGGATGTGAATGTCGCCCCTGATGCGGGTCTCATCGGGCATGTACTTCGGCACACCACCGAAGAGCTGAAGGGCCAGTGCATCCTTTTCCATATCGAGCCCGTAGATGGTGGGTGCCACCGAATGGCGTATCTTTTCGTGCAGCAGCGGGTCCTCGCTGAGTTTCTTGATTTCCTGCTCTTCCTCCTCGCTTATGAAAATCTCCTCGAAGGCCTGCTCCTTTATCTCGATGCTGTTGGCATCAATAACCTTGTTGAATTCGGTGAGTTTCATCCGCCCCCGCCTGCGGGCCTGCACATGCAGAATACCATTGACCGTGATGCGGTCGCCGGGCACAATATCTCCCACCAGATCGTCCTCCATGTACACGATGATGCGCATGGGCTGGGCTCCGCCCCGCATTCCCTCGGGTGATTCCTGGAGTTCAAGTTTCTGGGCATCAATGAACTCGGATTTCTCCGTGAGGAGTTTGAATGAGGACTGCCTTCCGCATCCGCCCTGGTCCGCGGGGCACTCGGTGGGCTCTATTATCACGTTCTCTGACTGGGTCATCTTTATCACGGCGCCGCACTTCTGGCACTCAAACAGCGCATCCTGAAGTTTGGGCCGTACCTCGGTGACCTTCTTCACAAGCCCATTGACCGAAATGAATTTCCCCAGATGCGACGTGCGAAGGTCACGCACCTCCACCCGTGTGGCTTCGGGGAGCTCCCTGACCCGCACATGGTGGGGAATCTCGCCCGCCACATCAATACGCTTCAGTGCCTCCTCGGCTGCGTATATGGCCTGGTATGGTTTGTCCAGAAGATACTCGCCGAGCTCGGAATCGTACCGGTCTATGTCCTCGTGTTTCAGCACCAGACTCTTTTTCTCCGGATAGAGAAGGGCTGCGCTCTCTATCTTATCCTTGCAGCAATCCTGAAAGAATCGTTCCCATCGCTCAACGAGTGTCTCGAGGTCCATCACCACGGTCATTGTGCAATAAATGCACAGCGCTTTATAGATTTTCCTTATGGAAACGGCGTTTGTCCTATCCAGTAATATCGATTATTCACATCTTTTGAAATAGGACTGTTAGGTCGCAAATAGAGCCAATTTAAAAACTCTTCTAAATCTCTCTGATTTTTAAATAGCTCGGTATCCTTAATCTCTTTGTACATCTCTTTGGATGTGGAACCAGGATGGATAATCAAATGTGTTCGAATTATTGAATATCGCGCATTTCGTTTTTTCTTTTCATCTGCTCTAATTCTTATTTTTCTAATTTCAGGGATCTCTTGGAGCATATGAAAATTGTCAATTATCAAATTTCTTGCGTTTTTTAAGTGGGAGAGATTAACACTCTTTTTATTTTCTGCTCTTGCGAATGATTGGGAGAGTCTTTTAATATTTCCCAAGAGGCCTGGTAACATACTATGAACAATAATTTCTCGTTCTTTCTTTTTATAGTTATCTGATAAAATAGAGTCAAAATCCTGTTCGATCTTAAATGCCGTATCTTCAAAAGCATCTTTTGAATCTTGCATTCCTGGTTGTATTTCTCTTGCGTGAGCAACTTGAATCCATATATCCTCATTAATTTCCCGTCTAAATTTTTTTAATTCGATATCGGCTTCAATCAGCCTATCCAATTGCGTTGGTAAAATAATTTCTATTGATGAAAAGTTTTTCAGAAATTCTGCCCATAGACTATGTTTGTCGTCATAAGAGGATGCTAATGTGGAACAAACTGAATATTCTCCATTAAATCTTTTCCTATTAAGGAGTTCGATTTTCAAATTATCATATGTGGTTGCACGAGCTAAAAAATTTCTATCAATGAGCGGTTTTTCCGCAAAATGAAACGATATGCCTTTTCTCTTTTCAAAATTGTATCCTTTAATGAGTGACTTGGGAAGAGGTAAAATTCTATATTCTGGAGGTGCCATGAGCAATATATTTTTTACCAACTCTCTAGCAAATGAAGATTTTAAAGAAAAAGATGACAGGGAAATTCCGCCAACTGCATCAATTGCATTGTAAGGTGCACTTATTATGGGTGATTGAAATGACTGCCCAATATTATTTTCAACCCCCAAAATATCTATAATAATTTTTGAGAGTATCTGTGACTCAAACGGTACGTCTAAATATATGTTGTCTGAAGGCAAGGATAT